>CALHIA010000029.1 GCA_938030585.1 uncultured Candidatus Saccharibacteria bacterium
CGCCTCGATTCCGGTCTGAAGAAAGCCACTACCTTCCTCTCTAAGCAGAAAGCTGCCAATATTATTTCCATGAAATCTGATGTCTTCAATGGTATTATGCAGCTCTTCACCGCTAAATCCTTCAAGGATCTCACTGCTGATGAATCGGAAATCCCTACCAATCCTATCGAGAAGCAGAAATACTACGAAGAAAAATTTGCCGAAGCTAAAAATGCTGCCAAAGAAATCTTTGTCAAGCAAATTGAAAGTTCTGATGCTCGTAATGTTATTCTCTCCAGCCAGAAGAGTGGTGCCATTGCTCAAATGGATAACAATGTCCGTGCACTCGTCTTCTCTGATGAACATGGTAATTTAGCCGAAAAAATTAAGACCATGAAAAATAGCGAAGAAGGCCGTCTCGAACAAGACGCTAAGAAATATAATCACAAAAACAACAAAAAATCTTCAAAGTAATCCTCAAATTAACTCTAGCCTTTTATGCTAAAATAGTATTATGGCTACATATAAGGTCCCACAAGATGTTGAGGCAGAGGATAGACTCCTTGGCCCCTTCACTTTTCGTCAATTCGTTTATCTTTTAATTGCCGCAATTGCTGGCGCCTTAGCTGCTGCTCTCTTTCAAATTTTCCCGTTACTTGCGATTTTACCGCTACCAGTCATTATCTTCTTTTTAATCCTGGCCCTACCTCTGAAAAAAGATCAGCCGATGGAAACCTACCTTGCCGCCATCGTTAGTTTTTATATGAAACCCAATAAGCGTTTTTGGCGTCCCGGTCAAGGCGAAACCACCATCCAAATCACTGCACCCAAAATCGTCGAAAAATCCCGTACACGTGATATTAGTGAGGAAGAAGCCAGTCATCGTCTGAGTTTTCTTTCTAACCTTGTCGATTCCGAAGGTTATGCTATTCGTGGTAATCATAATGGTAATTTTACCGAGAATTTTATCGCCGACACTGAAGATGTGAACGATTTTATGGATGATAGTCAAAACCAAAATCTGATTAATCTTATGCAAAAAGAAAAAGTCGCTCGTCATGCTGAAATTATCAATCAAATGAAGGCTGCTATTAATAACACCGAAAATGCCATGGGTCCCGCCACGATTTCTTCTCATCAGCCCACTCTCGGCTCTAATCCATTTACTCAAAATCAGTCCACGCCGAATCAGCCCACACCTAATCCATTTACCCAAAATCAAACCACCCCAAATCAAACCACCCCAACCCCTTCAATCCAAAACGCCAACACCCTCGCCAACCGCAATCAATCAATTCTAAATTCTAATTATCAAAACCTCGCCAATAATCAGAATTTTTCCATTAATACAATTAGCAAGGAAGCTAACCGTTATCGCGAAAATCTTGCGCCAAATGCAGCGCCTCAAACTTTCGTCACCCAAACCCCTTACACTCCGAATTTTACTCAGCCACCGACAACCCCTCCTAATATTAATCAAAATCCATTTATTCAAAATTAAAGGCGCCTATGAATCAAAATAATTTCACACCAAACCAAACCAATCCCCAAATGAATCAGGGAACCATGCCGGGATATCCACAGGCTAATAATCCTCAAATGATGAATCCTCAAACTATGGGTTCTATGAGTCAGTTTATTCCACAGTCACCTCAAGCCGCTGCTGCTGCTCCACGTCAAATTGTCGACCCTTCTTCCACTCAATCTACACTACTTTTTTCCGAACTTCGTGACGGTTTAATTATCATGAAAGATGGTTCCTTCCGCGCCGTGGTCGCCTGTAAATCCATTAACTTTGACCTCATGTCCGAACCAGAACGTGAAGGTGTCGAATATTCTTACAAGGGTTTCATTAATTCACTTAATTTCACCACTCAGATTTTAATCCGTTCCCAACGTATCGA
>CALHIA010000030.1 GCA_938030585.1 uncultured Candidatus Saccharibacteria bacterium
AGATATAGCAAAAATGTCTCTGAATTTTGGCATGGAAAATTACTAGGGAGTTTTTTATTGACAGAAATGCAATTATCTAAACGAATGATAAGAAGGCTAAAATCTTTAGAGGATGGGATTCTTGTTAATGGTGAGCCTAAAACAGTAAGATATATGCTCAATCTTGGTGAAAGCGTCTCAGTGGCCTGCACATTTAACAAAAAAATTAGTTATGAGTCAGAGGCCTTAGAGATACCTGTATACTATGAAGATGAAGATTATTTTATTGTAGATAAGCCTCCTTATATGACAATGTATCCAAGGTATCTAGGTGAAAAGGGTAGTTTAGCCAATTTTTCTAGGTACTATTTGGAACGACATGGTGGTATAGGTGGATTTTTTCCTATTTCACGTTTGGATAAAGGAACTTCTGGTTTGGTATTACTTGCTAAAACAGCTTTTGCAGCAAGCGCTTTAAGAAAATGCAGAATAACAAAATATTACCATGCTCTCGTTACAGGAGAGTGTCAAGAACATGGCACTTTGACAAATTATTTAAAACAAGCACCTTATTCTGGTATGAGGGATGGCGCATTATTTGAAGTACATGAAAACGAAGGAAAATATGCAAAATTATCCCCCAAACAATTCCAAAAAGACTAAATCTACTCCAATCACTTATCGACGAATGCGTAGCCGCCTAGTAAAATATGGCGCTATTGGATTTATTCTCAATGCCGCCATTTACCTTATTACCGAATTTATTGCAGCTCTTGGCACCAATCAAGATCTAGGGTATGTCTACTCTAAGCAATTCATCAGTGCGCTGGGAGTGTATCCTGGACAAATCGCCGATGGCGTACCAAACAATTTTTCACCCCTTGCTATAGTAATGAATCTAGGTTTCATCGTCACCGCTTTCGGTTTTTCTATTAGCTATGCCTTATTGCTATATCCAAAACTTAAAGACAGAAACACTAAACTAGCCTGCAGTTTAATGATGGTAGCCACACTATTCAGCATTGGTAGCCTCTTAGTCGGACTTTTTCAAGGTGGCGTACCCAATCAAGATTCGTTACATGGCATTGGCGCCAGATTATCATTCCTCATGGGGAATCTCACCCTATTTTTTACCGGTATTTTTCTAAAACCGAACCATAAAAGTTATCGTCTAACCGCTATCTTACTTTCAATTATTGGTATTAGTTTTGCATTTCTTCTTCAATACGCCATCACAAATAAGCTAACTGAGGTAGCCGCCATCTATGAGCGACTCACCGTCTACCCAATCATCGCCTGGGAACTAATTACTGGTATAATTTTCTTAAAAGAATCCATCCAAACCAAATATAATCTTGCGCCAAGGACTAAAAAGGAGAACAAAGATGAGACCGAATAAAGAACAGCAAGCCGCCATTGAATATCTAGGCGGACCACTTCTGGTTTTAGCTGGTCCAGGTACCGGTAAGACGCAAATTATTTCTCAGCGCGTCGCTCACATCTTGAATGTTACCCAAACCAACCCAAGCAACATCCTTTGTCTCACTTTTACTGACGCCGCCGCCACCAACATGCGCGACCGTCTACGCACCGTGATCGGTAACTCCGCTGATGAATTGAACATCATGACCTATCACTCCTTCGGCAAAACCATCATTGGTCGCTACCAGAATTATGCCACCGAAATTGAACGTTTATCCGAAAAAAATATTAGTCCCGTCGAAGCGGAGAATTTCTTCCAGCAACTTCTTGACGAGCTACCGATTACTAATCCATTGCGAGCTAATAAAGCTAGCGAAGTATCCGGGTTAATCAATAAACTTAAAAATGCCAATCTCTCCATCGCCGACTTAACTACCATCCAGGAAGCCAATCAAAAAGATATAGAGAACCTCAATCAAGCGCTCGCTGCCACCACCATCGGTAAAGCCAGTAGTGGTAATTTTGAAAGTAAATGCAAGGAACGCTATTTTCCGATCCTTACCGTACTAGGCCAAGTCAGTTCTTCTCATGATCAAAATATCTTGCCGAACGTGCCGTATATTTCTAGCGAGCTTTATCGTCAAATGCTTGACCTTTATCAGTTAGAAATCGCCAAAGATAAACCTTCTATTGCGACCCTAAAAAAATTTACCGATAGTCATTTCACTTTAAACGCTAGCGGGGTTTGTTATTATAAACAAACTAACGATATCGTTAAATTTTCCACCATTCTAGATTTTTGCCAAAAATACCAAACCTATCTTGCCGAAAATCGCTTGATTGACTATGCTGATATGATTCTTGAGGCAATCAAGCATCTAGAAACTGATGCAGATTTTAAAGCCATGATGGCTGAGCAATTTCAATATATTATGCTCGATGAGTTTCAGGATTCCAATCCGGCGCAAGTTCGTTTAATCCAACTCATCACCGACTACGATAAACCAGAAATTATGGCCGTAGGCGATGACGACCAGACCATTTACGAATTTCAAGGAGCACTTTCTTCTAATCTCGTCGATTTTTATCAGCATTATCACGCCAAGATTATCATTCTTAAAGAAAATTATCGTTCAACCAGTGAAATCCTGGCTTTGTCACGTAAAATTGCCGACCAAATCCCCGATAGTTTCATAAAATCCGAGTCCGTCCTAACCAGCCTAGGTGAAACTTCCGGTGACTTCACTAAAAATCTTCATGCCGCCAGAAACTCAGAATTATCAAAAATCACTAGTGATGATCAGACACTTCAACCGATTAATCATCCAAACACTCGTATTTCTCGCCATCACTTCAGTGATACCATTTCTGAATATCAGTGGGTCGCTGAAACCATCCATAATCTTATCCAAAGTGGGGAAGAGCAAAAAAATATTGCCATTATCGCCCGAAAACACGATATCTTGAAGGCAATACTGCCATATCTTCGCAAATACGACAATATTAACGTCACTTACGAGCGAAAAGAAAATATTCTTGAAGATGCCAAAATCAAAGAACTTCATGACCTACTTCGTGTCGTTCATCAGCTCGCATCAGGTCAAGACCCCCTTGATTTACTTGCAGAAATTATGAGCGCCGACTATCTCGGACTTAATCCACTTGATTTTGTGCAACTAGTTCACACTGGATATCACGACCATCGTCATTTTCTTGATTATTTGCTCGGATATCAAAAACTTCCCGCCGTAAGAAATTTCGCCAAATTCCTCGCTGAACTTGCTAAAAAATCTCTCACCTCGTCTGTCGAAGATATGATAAATTTCCTCATCAACTTAAAACCAGTTTATCTTGATCTTGATCCTGAAACTTCAGAAGCAAATTCTGGGTCCGCCATCATTGATCCATTCGAGACCAGCTCAGAATCTACCAATTTCTCCAAAAAATCTCTCTATATTTCACCATTTTTACCAAATCTTGATTATGAAAATCCGGAAACTCTAGCTAAACAACTAACCTCCAAAGAAGTTCGCCAGATGGTAGATTTTTACCAAAATCTCGCCACCTTGAAAGAGGAATTTTACAATTTCACCAAGTCTGAACATCCAAAGCTTGCCGACTACATCGATTTTCTTGATAAATATCAAGCCACCAATACTGCCATCCAAAAATCTGCAATTTTTTCCGATGATCAAAACGCCGTCACTCTAATCTCCGCCCATAAATCTAAAGGTCTTGAATTTAAACACGTCTTTCTCCTTGATCTTTCGGATGCTCATTGGAATCAAAACCGTGGATCACAGGGAATTAAACCACCTTTTAATCTGACTTTTGTCAATGGCGCTACCGAAAGTGAAGGATGCAATCTACGTCTCCTCTTTGTGGCCATGACTCGTGCTGCTAAATCTCTCACTATGACCAGTGCCACCATTAATCACAACCAGAGCGCTACCAAGCCACTTGGTATGATGATGGAAATCAATGAGGAAAAAATTATTAAAACTTCTCCGTTACTAGAAGCGCCTGAAATTTTCCAGCACCCGTCCAATAATTCTGAAATTACCGAATTACAACATCTAAAATCTACCTGGCTCGACAAATATCTCGATCCAAAAGACGATTTACTCAAATACCTTCACGCCAAAGCCGATAATATTTGGCTTTCCGCCACTGATGTTTCGAATTTCGTAGACCTCGAATATAACGGTCCACTCAATTTCTATCGCAACCGCCTCATTGGTGCACCACGCAGTATTGAAAATGTGGTGAACATCGAGAAGGGGAATCTAATCCACAAGTGTTTTGAGATGATTACTAATCAAAAAATCACCGCTGATCAGGCCCTCGAATATTACCTTGAAACTGCCAAAAATCTTGATCTTTCGGAGCGTGAAATCGAAGATCTCATTACCATTGGTAAGACCGAATTGCTTCAAAGTATCAAGTATTTCCACGACATTCTCTTTGACGAACATGCTAAGGCCGAAGTTTCATTTAGTCATGAAAAACTTTCCTTTGAAGGCGTCCCTATCACCGGTACTATCGATCACCTCACTATCGACGAGCAGAATAAAACTATTCGCATCTACGATTTCAAAACCTCAACTGGTATGCAAGAAAAGGATACCTGGAAAAATAACAAAAAACTTTTCATCTATACTATTCAGTTGCTTTTCTATTACTATCTTGTCACCACTTCGCCAACTTATAAAAATTACACGGTCGAATCCATGAGCTTACTTTTTGTTCTTCCAAGCTATAAAAACGTCAAACCAGGTGAACCGGGCGAATTCTTCGAAAAAACTATCACCAAATCCGAGATTGCTGAATTTGACATCGATATACCGAAGCTCATTCACGCTATCCGGCATCAACTAGATACCTTAGATTTCTTAAATACCGAATCTTTTACCTGCAAACCAGTCGGATACACCACCAAGAAAGCTGAGATTATCGACTTCGCCAACCAGCTAATCGCCGACTATGATAAAATTAAAGGGTAATGTATCAAAATTTTTCAGAATTTCTCCAAAACAAAAGCAAAATCTGCGTCATTCAAGCCGAAAATCCCGACGGCGATTCACTAGGTTCCAGCTTAGCGCTCGAGTCTCTCCTTGAAGACAAGGAAATTTCACTTTATTGCCCGGTCAATGTACCAAAGTATCTCCGCTATTTTTCTGGCTGGGAACGTATTGATCAAAATTTTGATTACCATGCAGACGGATATATTATCGTCGACACAGCCGCTACGATTCTTCTTAGCAAGCTACTTGACGATTTGGTTATCCGTAATATTCTCTACACTAAACCAATTTTCGTCATCGACCATCATGAAACTGACGATGATTTAGATTTTCCACACCAAAGTATTATCGAACATTTACCATCTTGCACTAATCTGATTTACAAAATTGCCATTGATCAAAATATCAAAATCAATCAATCCGCCGCCGAAAATATTTTTCAAGGTCTACTTTCCGATACTCTTGGCCTCACCACCGCTGGAGTCACCGCTGATACTTTCCGCGTCGCGGCCCACCTTGCCGAACTTGGCGCCGACATCAATAAGCTAGAAGAAAATCGCAAAGAATACATGAAAAAGTCGCGACGTATTCTCGATTATAAGGCCGATCTCATCAAGCGCATCGAGTATAGCCTCGACGATAAACTTTCTACCATTCATATTCCTTGGTCTGATATTACCGAATTTTCCGATGAATATAATCCAAACGCCCTCATTCTGGAAGAAATGAAAATGGTCGAAGGTGTAGAAGTCGCTGTCGCCATCAAAACTTATCCAGATGGCAAAGTTACCGGTAAAATTCGCACTTCCAAACCAATCGCCGACAAGGTCGCTGGCTATTTTGGCGGCGGTGGTCATCCTTTTGCCGCTGGTTTTCGCACCTACGACGCTACTTATGATGATGTATTACGTGACTTAGTTTTCTGTTGTAATAATTTACTTTTTAAGTCCCAAGAAACTAATTAATCGAGAAATATCATGACCAAACTTCACTTATTTAACACCAAAACTCGCCAAATTGAAGAGTTCATTCCTCAAAATCCCGAAAATGTCAAAATCTATACCTGTGGACCTACTGTCTACAGTTTCGCACACATTGGGAATTTTGCTAGCTACATCTATTGGGATTTATTAGTCCGCACTCTCAAGATTAACCACCTAACCCCGCACCGCATTATTAATATTACCGATGTCGGACATCTCGCATCTGATGCCGACGATGGGGAAGATAAGCTTGAAAAAGGCGCCAAGCGTGAAAATAAAACCGTTTGGGAAATTGCTAAATTCTACGAAGCGGCTTTCATTAAAGATTTTAATGCTCTAAATTTATTACCGCCTACCAAATTCTGTCGTGCCACCGATTATATTCAGGAAGATCTTGAAGTGATTAATACCTTAATTTCGCGTGGATACACCTACGAAACTTCCGATGGTATTTATTTTGATACCAGTAAATTCGCTACCTACGCCGATTTTGCCAGACTCGACCTCGATAATCTTCGTGCCGGCGCTCGTGTCGATTTTAATTCCGAAAAACGCAACGTCTCCGATTTTGCTATCTGGAAATTTATTAAACCTGGTGAAGATCATGCTATGCAATGGGACTTTCAGGATAAAAAAGGTTATCCAGGCTGGCATCTTGAATGCTCCACTATTTCACACTACGAATTAGGTGAGCCACTCGATATTCATGCCGGCGGTATCGACCACATTCCGATTCATCACACCAATGAAATCGCTCAGTCCGAAGCCGCTTTCGGTAAAACCATGGCTAACTACTGGCTCCACGCCAATTTCATCACCATTGATAATCAAAAAATTAGCAAATCCCTTGGCAATACTTATTCAATTCAAGACCTAAAAGACCGCGGCTTCTCACCACTCGACTTTAAGCTCTGGATTTTACAAGGGCATTATCAATCCGAACGAAATTTCACCTTCGATGGTCTCACTGCCGCCAAAAATCGACGCCTACATTAGCTAAATCGTCTTGCGAAAACCTTACAGGAAACTACTCCCACCGAAAATCAAGCTTCACTACTTACCCAAATTCGTCAATCTAATTATCAATCTACTAAATTACAAGAAAAACTAATTAATATCATTAATCAGAACCTTAACTCCGCTGAAGTGTTTGCTGAAATTGATCAAAATGAATTAAGTTTAGATGATTGGCGTTTTGTCGATGAATTATTCGGGCTTCGTTTCTTCGATAGTCTCATCCTGCCATCAAACGAAATTCTAATGCTTATTAAAGAGCGCGCCGAAGCTAAACAAAATAAAGATTACGCCAAAGCCGACCAGATTCGCGAAGATTTAAAAACACATAATTTTAGTATTTTAGACACCAATCAAGCCAGTTTCTGGCAATATCTTGAAGCACCAATGCTATAATCAAATAAAGGAGTATATGTCACGCACAATTGATATCGACACAAAAACATTTGTCCGCTTCTGGCTAGTCTTAATCGCTTTTGCTGCCGCCGGATTTTTCATTATTAAAGCTGCCGGTGGTCTAATCATCGTCGGAATTTCCGCTTTTCTAGCAATCTCTCTCCATCCACTAGCTAAACAAATCGATAAAATCGACAAACGTAAAAGTCGCCCAGGACTTTCTTCCGCATTAGCAGTTTTTTCGATTGCACTAGCTTTTGCCATTATCGTGGGAGTGATTGGTCCGGTTATTGTCGAGCAAGTTTCTAATTTTCTCGCTACCGCACCTGCTAAGATTTCGGAAGTTATCAACCATTTAGATATTAATGGTATTGGTAATTATTTTGGAATCTCCAATCTTCAAGATAGTTTAACTTCCGGTATTAAAAGTTTCAGTAGTACTATGCTCGGAAATATTAGCAATATTGCTGTCGGCAGTATCGGCGCCATTAGCAATATCATTACTAGTGTGATTCTTACCATTGTTCTTACCATCCTCTTCATGCTTGAAGGCCCGACCATGATGCAAGATTTTTGGCGTGTCATGGCAGTCAAAGATAAAAAATCCGCCCACGTCTGGCAGCGCGTCATCACTCGCATGGGTAATGTGGTGGCAGCCTATGTTTCGTCCCAAGTCTTTATAGCTCTCCTCGACGGCCTCATGACTATGCTCGGCGTTTTTGTTATCACTCTCATCTTCGGACTTCCAGTCACACTCGCAGTACCGCTCGGCCTCATCTCCTTCCTCTTCTTCCTCATTCCAATGTTTGGCCCGGTCATCGGCTGTATCTTGAATACCACTCTACTTTTCATTAACGCCCCAGGCGCCGCAATCGCTTTCTTCATTTTCTACCTCATCTATCAGCAGATTGAAAATAACATCATCGGCCCCCGCATTCAGGGTAAGGGACTTAACCTTCCTCCACTTGCAATTTTAATCTCGATTACTATCGGTATGTACGCCTTCGGCCTGATTGGCTGTATCGTGGCTATCCCAATTGCTGGCTGTATTAAAATTCTTTTCGAAGAAGCTTCCAATATCCGCGCTACGCTCGATGACGAAAAATAATTAAAATTTAAAATCTAGTTCAAGATCGAAAAATCAAATCTTTCTGACCTGCTTGACTAGTCATCCAAAATTTCACATAATTAATAAGCACTTAAAAAGGAAAAATTTACTATGGAACAAGTTTTACCATTTCTTGAAGGAATGTTTTATATTGCAACTACCGAAGGCGATCAGCCACATCTTCGCATTTTTGATGCTGCTGGCATTCTTGATGGCCACCTTTATATTGGTACTAAATCTGACAAACAAGTTTACGCTCAAATCGAAAAGAATCCAAAGGTCGAAATTTATGTCTTCAGTAACGAATTAGGCCTCATGCGTTTTACCGCCGAAGCTAAAACTGTTGCCGACAAGGAACTAAACCAAAAGGCTTACGAATCTACCGGCAAGACTTACGACAAAACCTCTGCCGCTATCGAACTCACCAATGTTCGTGGCTCCATCAAAACTAAAGACGGCGAAACCGTAGAACTTAATTTCTAAGATGGACAAACAAGTTAAAAAGCGTAATCTCTTAATTTACTTCACCGCGATTTCGGCTGGGATCCTTCTGATTTCCAACTTAGCTGCGACTAAGCTTTGGGACCTCTTTGGTATTCCAGTCGACGGGGGCGTAATTAGCTTCCCAATCTCTTATATCCTCGGTGATATTATCATTGAATTTTACGGCCAAAAGACCGCTAAGCACATCATTCTCGGTAGCCTCCTCGTTAATATCATTGCTGCGCTCACTTTTTGGATCGTCATCGCCCTTCCACCATTCGCCGGTACCGAAGGTATGCAAGAATCAATTGCCAATGTTTTAGGTTTTGCACCACGCATTATCATCGGCTCACTTACCGCCTACCTATTTTCACAATTTTCCAACAACTACATTTTCGAAAAAATTAAACAAAAGACTGGCCAAAAACTCTTCATCGTCCGCGCCCTCACCTCTTCTTTTGTCGCACATTTTTTCGATACTTTAGTCTTTGAAATTGTCGCCTTCATCGGCGTCTTGGCTTTTTCCGATTTTCTAAATCAAGCCATTTTTGCTTACATCATTGGTATCGGTATCGAAATCGTCTTATCACCAGTCGAAATCTTAATCGTAAAAAATCTCCGCAAATACATTCCAGCCCATAAAGTTGAAATCGCAAAAATCGCGGACCAAGCGATCGAAAAATAGGGAATCATGACGACTTCTAGTTTTTCTTTCGAAATTAATGAGCGTATTCCTGGGGCGCTTGGACGCGCCGGAACTATCCATACCCCACACGGCGACATTAAGACTCCAGCCTTTATGGCGGTCGGCACCACCGGGGCCATTCGCTTTCTTTCGCCAGAAGAACTTCATCAGACCAAAGCTCAAGCCATGCTCAGTAATGGTTACCATCTTCGTCGCAAATCACACGAAATTGCGGAAGCTGGTGGTTTAGCCAACTGGTCAAATTGGCATGGGCCGACCCTCACCGATTCTGGTGGCTTTCAAGTCATGTCACTCGGTTCTGGTCTTGGCAAAGTCGTCTCCATGGAGCGCGAGCGTGGTGTAGTTAATACTGCCCACCAAGAACGCCTCGCCCACGTTACAGAAGACGGGGTTAATTTCCGCGACCCTTTCGATGGTCAACCAGATTTTATTGGGCCAGAAGAATCTATGCAGATTCAATGCCGTATCGGCGCCGATATTCACATGGCCTTTGATGAACTCACCTCTTTAGCCGATAGCTACGAATATAACGTGGAGGCTCTCGCCCGTACCGAACGTTGGGCTAAACGTAGTCTCGACGAGCATTTTAAATTGCGCGACTCACTGGGTTACCGCCAAAGTCTTTATGGGGTTCTACAAGGTGGACGCTGGGAAGATTTAAGGCGCAGTACCGCCAAAAAGTTTGGCGAAATGCCGTTTGATGGCTATGGTCTTGGTGGCGCCTTTCTTAAGGAAGACCTCGGTGAAATTTTACGTTGGTGTAATGAGGAATTACCTGAAAACAAACCTCGTCACCTACTGGGACTTTCCCATCCGGACGATATTTTAATTGGTACCGAAATGGGCGCCGACACTTTCGACTGTGTCGCACCGACCCGCGAAGCTCGCCACGGTAAAATTTATACCAAATACGGCGACATTAATCTGCGTAAATTTAAGGATAGCAACGAATTGCTTGATGCCCACTGTGACTGTACTACCTGTAGAGCTGGTTGGACCAGAGGACAACTGCGTGCGCTTTGGAAATCTGGTGATCCAGAATTAAAACGTCAGTATTATAATCTTGCTACCGCCCATAATTTACGCTTCATCATTCGCCTAACTGAGCAAATTCGTGAAAGTATTTTGAATCAGACTTTTGCTGAATTCAAAAAACAGTTCTTACACGATTATTATCAAAAATAAGAACCATAATCGTGATAAAATAGATTAGTGGAAAATAAAGTTTCATTCTTCAAAAGATATCCAATCGTTAAAGATTTTGTTAATTTAATTGTTTTTGTCGCCTGTGTTATTATCGGTACGATGTTTTTAAACGCCTACGTTTTTCGTTCCTATAACGTCGTAGGGCACTCCATGGACTACACTCTAAGCGAAAATGACCGCTTAATTGTCAATCGCCTAGCAGTCAGTATGAGCCATCTATCGGGTAAGGAATATGTACCAGAACGTGGACAAATCATCGTCTTTCTCAATGGTGAGTCCAGTGGTAAGCTCACTTGTAATGTCGACTCTACCATTAAAGACCAATATATCATCAAACGTGTTATTGCTTTTCCAGGTGAACGCGTTGTGGTGAAAGACGGTAAAACCTGGCTGGTGACCGGTAGCCCGGGCGGTAGCCGAATTATTACCACCGTACTGCAGAAAATCCGCTACCGATGGACCAAAGGCCAACACTTCTGGCGAAGTCGATATCACAGTACCAGATGGTGAAATTTTCGTAGTTGGAGATAATCGTGAAGGCACCCATTCCTACGATTCTCGTTATGGCCTTGGCACTATTCCGTATTGTCGCATTATCGGACCAGTTCTCATGCGACTTTATCCCTTCGATCACATTCGTTTATTTTAAT
>CALHIA010000031.1 GCA_938030585.1 uncultured Candidatus Saccharibacteria bacterium
TACGAAGAAAATGATCCATCCGACGACGACCATCTCGAAGACGAAGGCGACGAGAATGATCTCGGCGACATGTCCGACGAAGAATTTCGCCTACGTAATCGTACTACCAACTCTGACACCGACCCACATCTTTTCGACCCCATCGACGACTGCGAGTGGAACGACGCCAGCTTCGACTGCGATTAATTAAGCTCTTGCGACTGTAACCAAAAAATGTTATTATTATTTCACGGTTCCGTCGTCTAGTGGTCCAGGACGTCTGGTTCTCATCCAGAAAATCGCGGGTTCGAACCCCGCCGGAATCACCATTTTAAGAAAAGGCATTTATGTCTTTTTTTGTTTTATAATGAAATTATGCAAACACCGATATTACATGGCGAATTCATCTATAAAAATGTAAAATATCACACAGATTTTTATAGTTTAGTCGGACAAGAAATCCCCAATTTTCCTTGGTCGCAAGTCTATATTATCGGCAATTTTAAAAATCAGATTCCTATCGCAAAATACATCCACGCTTCAGACAATCTTCCAGGCGGAGGAGTAAAACCCAACGAATCCATATTTCAAACTATTAATCGCGAAGCAAAAGAAGAATTAAACATGGCCGTCAAATCCTGGTTTCCACTCGGTTATCAAAAAGTCTATGATAATCAGGGGAATACAGGCTACCAATTACGTGTCTATGCCGAACTCGAAAAACTCGGTGAATTCACAAATGACCCAGACGGCTCCGTAATTGGCTATGAGTTAATCAATATCGAAGAATTAAATAACCATATTCATTACGGTGAAATTGGCGATTTTTTCATAAACAAGACTAAGCATCTGTATAAATAATTTATTCAGGCACTAAGATTTACGCGTAAAGTAACCCTGCACACCCGGTCGATCCACACGAAGCCAGGTTTTATCTGCCGAGGATGGATTTGTGAGGAAGGAACCGTTGCCACCACGGAGCTTCTCGCGGTTTTTAAACAAATCTGAAGAAAAATCTATAAGTTTAGTAGTATCAAAATCATTATTTACATAAATTTTTTCTAGTTTGTCCTTAAATGCATCTTCATTTAGGAGAGAGAACATAGAACCCAGAAACATTACATTGGAGGTATCAAAATTAGAGAGATCAAGAGTGATAAGACTAGACATGCCATAAAACATAGAGTACATATCAGTCACCTTAGAAGTATTAAAGTTAGAGAGATCAAGAGTTTTAAGACTAGACACGTAGGAAAACATACCCTTCATACTCGTCACATTAGCAGTATCGAAATTAGAGAGGTTAAGAGTGGTGATATTTAACATTTGTTCAAACATATAGTCCATGTTCGTCACTTTAGAAGTATTGAAGCTAGAAAGATTAAGAGCCATGAGATTAGACATGTGAGCAAACATAGAGTTCATATTTGTCACCTGGGAAGTATCGAAATTAGAGAGGTCAAGGGCTGTAAGGTTAAGCATGTAAGCAAACATATAACTCATGTCCATCACCTTAGAGGTATTGAAGTTGGAAAGATTAAGAGTGGTGAGGTTAGACATGCCATAAAACATATAGCTCATATTTGTCACTTGGGAAGTATCAAAGCTTGAGAGATCTATCTCTAAGATATTTTTTATTTTTCGTTCATCATCAGCCCATGGATAAAACATCTTACTGCTATCCATATTTAAATAAACTTTCTCCGGTTCAGTGTAATAATAAGCCGTCTTATCGGTCGGATCTAACCAAAGCTTAATTTCATAATCAGATTCTTCATCTTCAATATTCACGGTATTTATGGAAATAGCTGGCGCCACGGTGCTCTTCTTAAAGTGCTCGATTTTATTCGTCGCGGTTTCCAAAGCTTTCAATTTATTATTAAAATCCAGCCCCTCAGTCATCACCGCCTTTCCCACATACGGGTTCGTTACCACCGAAAAAATCAGCTTATTATCATAGCTACCACTTTCAATATTCTGGCTCAACTTCATACCAATATTCAAGCCGCGTACATCATTTCCATTGGTTTTTTCTGTAGTCTGAAAAATATTCGTCGGAGTCGCCAGGGACGGAATTGGATTGTAATTAGTTTCATTTGAAGTTTTAAAACCCCAAGTATTTACTGGTAAACTCAGAATATTACTAGCTCCAGTGATCGAATCGATCTTCGCGCCATTCGTTGAACTAGAATTCACCAAGGCCGTTTCATTAGTTTCCGTATTCAACGTGGCCGTATAGCCAGTTTTATTTGTCGTATCTATCGTTAAATTTAGCGGCAATTCCGTAGTGCCATTCACAGAATTAATCACCTGATTACCATTTACATTCACCGCAGCATTATCTACTGATACCGATAAAGTTGGCGTCTGCACGGCAAAAACTGCAGCAGAATTAAGATTAAAAATAAAAATTGACAAACGAAGTCCTAATAAAAAAGTAAAATTCCTTCGAGAATTTACCCACAAAAAATTATGAGAGAAAGTGATTTTTGGCATGCCTCTATTTTACCATAAGCAAAATCAAAAATCAGCAAAAAATCAGCAAAACTTAGTATTAAAATTATTTTTAA
>CALHIA010000032.1 GCA_938030585.1 uncultured Candidatus Saccharibacteria bacterium
AAAACGACCGAAATCACAATCATTAATAGGGCCATTACTTGGCGCCAAAATCCCCCTGGTAATTGATGGGTTGGAGCGGGGTCTTTTGCTCTACCTCTAGACGTTCGACGTCTTCCTCGTGTTTGTTTAGCCATAAACATATTATAGCATAATTATAGGGAAGAAAATCAGTTAAAAAATAAAAAAAGAGCGCCAAATTTTGACGCTCGTTTTTTTTGGGTTTTAAGAAATTAGATTCTTACATTATTATATTTTTCATCAGCACAGACCAATGCCTTTTTTGACGACCCATTTTTTTCATTATAATCATTTAGGTTATGAATGATAGTTTTGAACTCGGCAGGTATTTTATTGCACTCTGGAGCAGCCTGACCTTCCATACCTACTTTCCACTCCCCAGTGGCAATATTTAGATACCAGTAAGAAAAATAACCACCGGCTGGTAATATTATTTGTGTATCTTGGTTAAACCTGTCTTTATATACACCCATACCAATAGGGCTCATATGGGCGATAAGATATTTACCATCTGTGGATGTAAAAATTTCTTGAAAGTAAGGTTCTCTCCAAGCTTCAGTTATATGATGTCCATCTTGATCCGGTTCACCGTTAAGTGGGTCTTTTGAGTATGTGCTTGACTTTATGATGTCATATAGTTTTTTAATTTGTGCATCATAAACCATCGGCTTCACAATCTCTTTCACCGTCACATTGTCTTGCTTCACGTCAGTGATCTTGGTCTGGGTAGCTTCCTCGTATTTCGCAATGGATTCATTCGCAGATTTGACTTTTTCTTTCGATTCTACAAGCTCTTCATTTAGCTTTTTCGTGTCCTTATTCTTTGAAGTATAAACATAAGCTAAAGCGCTACCTAAAGCTAAAGTAGTAATAGCAAAAAATATGGCCATAGCCTTCACTCCGCCATGACCCTGCGCCTTTGCTTCACTATGTACGGAATTTATCTCCGTATTATTTTCGAAATTAGTATCATTCATGATAACTTTTTCTCTCCTGTATTAATAATAATTACAACTAGACCTTTCTACTTACGTTTATATATGACAAATCGAAAAATTACAATGATTTTTATTGTGGAAAACTCTGTATTTTTCTCTATTTTTATGCTATAATCTATACATTATTAGCTCAGCAAGTAACTTAAGGTGTACTTGCTTTAACCAAAGGAGTGCAAAGTGAAACAGTATGAACTTACTGTCTTAATTCATCCTGATCTCGAGATGAATTTGACACCAGCCTTAGACAAAATTAAGAAACTCATTGAGTCTAACGACGGTAAAATCGTCAAAGAAGTCAATGAGGGTAAGAAGCGTTTGGCTTATCCTATCGAAAAAGAAGACTATGCAGTCTACTACGCTTTCGATTTGGAACTTCCAGCTCAGGCTCCAGCCAAGATTTCTTCCACTCTTAACATCACCGAGGAAGTCTTACGTTATCTCTTAGTCACCGTCGATGAACGCAAAGCTAAATTTGAAGCTAAGCGCAAGGCCCGTGCTGACAAAAAAGAGTCTAAAGACGAAGAATAATTAAACAATTAAGTGAGGTATATTTATGGCGCGGGGATTTAGTAAAGCAATCATTATTGGTAATGTTGTTCGCGATCCAGAAACTAGAGCTACGACTTCTGGCTCAGAAGTTACTAGCTTCTCAGTGGCAGTGAACTACAATTATGTGATGAACGGCGAAAAGAAAGAACAAGTTTCTTATATCGAAGTTTCTGCTTGGGGTAAACCAGGCAATGTGATTGCTCAATATGCAAAAAAAGGTACACCAATCATGGTCTCAGGCCGCTTGTCTCAACGTACTTATGAAGATAAGACCGGTGCCAAGCGTTCCGCAGTGGAAATCGTTATGGAAGACTTTAACCTTCTCGGTAGCAGATCCCAAGAATCTACCACCAGTAGTTACAGTCAGGCTATGCCAGATTCTATTCCAGATGATATTCCAGATGGCGAAATTGACCTCAGTGAAGTACCATTCTAATAATTAAAGCGAGAAAAGAGAGAAAAAATGAGAAGAATCAAGAACGATCC
Source organism: uncultured Candidatus Saccharibacteria bacterium (assembly GCA_938030585.1). Lineage (GTDB taxonomy): Bacteria > Patescibacteriota > Saccharimonadia > Saccharimonadales > Saccharimonadaceae > Nanosyncoccus. Next base: position 2,052 of record CALHIA010000032.1, read on the forward strand.
AAATCTTTATTTCGATTATAAAGATATCAAAACCATGCAACGCTACATCGATGTTTACGGTCGTATCGAGCCAATCGCTAAGACTGGTTTGTCTGCTAAGCAACAACGCCAATTGGCTGTCGCTGTTAAGCGTGCCCGTCACCTAGCCCTCCTACCATTCGTTTCAAATAACTAAAAAGGAGAATTATGTACGGACCAACCGATTTAAAGAAAAATACTCTAATTACTCTTGATGGTCAGCCATACAAGGTTATTGAATATTCCCAAAAAGTGATGGGGCGTGGTGGCTCAATCGTCAACGTACGTGTCAAAAACTTAATCACTGGTGCGCTTATTCCTAAGACTTTTAAGGGTCAGGAAAAGATTGAACCAGCTGAGGTTTCTACCAAAAAAGTACAATATCTCTATCGTGATGAGGAGAAATTCTACTTCATGGATCCAAGTACTTTTGAGCAATATGAATTGTCTTCCGAGATGGTCGGCGATTCCAAAGATTTCATGAAGGACGGTGATGAGATGGAAATCCAGTTCTACAACGGAACTGCCATCAACCTCACTCTTCCTAAGAATCTTTGGCTCGAAGTGACCTACACCGAGAATGCCGTCAAGGGCGATACATCTACTTCCGTCATGAAGGATGCTACCCTCGAAACTGGCGTAGTGATTAAGGTTCCTGCCTTTATCAAAGAAGGTGATGTGGTTTCTGTGGATACCGAAACTTACGCTTACCGTGAACGTAAAAAATAATTAGATGAAAAAAGCTATAGAATCTAAAAAATCTGAAGTTACATCAGATGTAGTTTCTCGAGCGGAGAATAAGCTTGCTGGGGCATCGCAAGCTTTTTCTTTTGATTTCCGAGATAAAACCGTGCTGGATATTGGTTCAAGTACCGGTGGATTTACCGAGTATGCTTTGCGCCGTGGTGCGAAGCGGGTTTTTGCGGTCGAAAAGGGGACCAATCAAATGAAGGCTCCACTGCGTTTCGCTCCACGTATTACCCTTCTAGAAAAAACCGATATCTTTTTTGTGGATTTTGCTAAGTTCGGTCCAATCGATGTGGTACTAGCCGACGTGTCTTTTGTTTCTTTGAAAAAAGTGCTTGCTCATCTTAAGTCGCAGCCTGAAGTTCGGTCGGCAGACTTTTTGATGATGTTGAAGCCTCAGTTTGAAGCTAAAGCTTATGAGCTTAAAAATGGTATCGTGAAGAACGAAAAAATCCGTCGTGAAATTATTAAAGATTTTGAACTTTGGCTCAAACAAAATCATTTCAAGGTCGTGGATAAGCGTGATAATTTTCTGGCCGGCAAAAATGGCAATGTCGAGCGCTTCTATTATTTGAAATTGGTTGAAAACTCTGTGCGTTCGCATTATAATCATAAGTAATATGAACCCAGAAAATTCAAATTCTTATCAATCAGAGAATAATCCGGTAGAAAACTCTGCTCCAATAGAAGATTCTGCTCCAGTAGAAAATTCTACCACCGTAGAAGAAACTACCCCAGTAGAAAATTCTAGCACCGTAGAAGATACTACTCCAGTAGAAAAATCTACTACAGCGGAAGATACCTACACTCCGTCGGTGCAGGAGCTTGCCATGACCTCTGATATGGCAGATGAAAAAGTCAAAGTTAAATTAGATCAAAAAGTCATTGCTGTTATCGTCTCTGTTGCTGTGCTTATCGTCGCGGTGGCAGGTTTTGGCATTTGGGCAATTGCGAAATCCAAAGCCGATAATCACGATGGTGTTTCTGGGTCCAATTCTGCTCAGCAGTCAAAAGACGGCTCCTCCATGGTGAAGAAGACTGAGGCTTCCGCCGACGACGGGTTAATCGATCCAGATAAGGATGAAGCCTATGTTAAGAAAAAGAACGATTACACGGCTAACCCTGAGGAATACGTGAATAATTTTAATCTTGATGTTGCCTCTTGGGAAGATTTTGGTAATTTTACCTACCTACTTTTCTCTGATACGAATAACATCGAAGGGGAAAATTTTAAGGACAACGTCTTGCAGGATCCGGATGAAGCAGTGAAGCGTCTCGATGCTTTAGAAGAAAAACTTGGAAGTGGTAATGAATCTCTGGAAAAACTCTTTACTCTCTATCGTGCTCATCTTTACCTCATCGCAAATAATCCAGATGTGGCGAAAATTTATCTCGATCAGGTGGATGAAAATTCTCTGACTAAGAACCTAAAGAAGCTCTACTATGAATTGGCCGCCAAGTATTATGGCCTCGCCGAAGATTATGATAAATCTCAGGAATATTACGACAAATATAATTCCGCCGAATAAAATCAGTCTAAGCTAGTAGTTAAAAACACCCAGATTGCTCTGGGTGTTTTTCTTAAACTTTATTGATCACTGGAATCACGATAGGGGTGTGACCAGTGGCATCGAAGAGGATGCGAGTGATGTCTTCTTTGACTTCTTCCTTCAAGACCTTCACCTCTGGTTCGGTAGAGATGGACTTGTCGGTTTTTACACGAAGATAGTGACGAATCTTACCGATCAATTCCTCGGAATTGTCGAGATAGATAAAGGCACGTGACACGATATCTGGCGTCTTGATCAAACGGCCAGTCTTCTTGCTGATAGTCAGAACGATCATGAAAATACCTTCACGCGAGATATGGATACGGTCTTTCACTACTGCTTCGTGCACTGGTTTATCGGCATCATCGTAAAGCTTATTGCCGACCGAGATACGACCATTCTTGCGGATTGTCTTATTTGGCAGAAGTTCCACGATATCGCCGTCATCTGCTACCAAGATACGGTCGTGAGGAATTCCCACAACATTTTCTGCCATCTCGGCATTGTGTTCCATCATGAAGAATTCACCGTGGTATGGCAAATAGTTCAAAGGCTGTAAGCGCGTCACAAAATCGACGTGATCTTCATAGTAGGCGTGACCTGAAAGGTGAAGTGGGCCAATATTAGTGAGGTGGGTTTTACCATTTTGAATCACCTGGGCACCTTCACGAAGTAGACCGTCCACGGTATTTACCACGTGTGGTTCGTTACCAGGAATTGGATTAGAAGAGAAGACGATGGTGTCACTAGCTTTAATCTTGATAAATTTGTGGGCGCCGGTCACCATACGGTTAAGCACGGCATTCAATTCACCTTGCGAACCAGTACAAACGATCGTCACCTTATCATCTGGCAGCTTAATAATGTCTTCCATTTTCATCACGGTATCTTTTGGCACCTTGATACACTTGGCACGCAGCGCCACTTCGATATTGTTAATCATCGAGAGGCCAGCAAAAGCTACCTTGCGACCACGTCGATAAGCTTGCTCCAAAATCATGCCGATACGGTTAATTTGAGAAGAGAAACAGGAAATAATCACGCGGCCATTCGCGTAGTGATCCATCACCTTGCCGATATTATCACCTACGTCATATTCTGAATGTGGATGGTGACCTGGGGAATCAATGTTGGTCGATTCGTTCAGCATCAAAGAGATACCTTCGTGTTTTACAATCTCATCGAGACGTTCAAGGTCGGATTGGCGGTCGATTGGGTTAGCTTCTGCGCGCCAGTCACCAGAGAGGTAAATCACGCCGTTCGGGGTACGAATCACTAGACCACAGTTACCTGGAATTGAGTGTAGCATGTGCACAAATTCCACACTGAGATGTTCGGAAACTTGAATTTTTTCGTGCTTGAATGGGTCAACCACGTTGTAATTTAATTCTGGCAAATCATCGACTTCGCTCATTTGGCGCTTAATCATACCGATGGTGAAATCGGTGGCATAAATTGGCGTAAGCGGGCCAAATTTTGGCAAAAGATGTTTACAGGCGCCGATGTGATCAAGGTGAGCGTGCGTGAAGAGAATAGCTTTCACCTTGCTGAGGTTATCCTCGAGGTATTTAATATCTGGAATCATGTAGTTCACGCCTGGGTAATCTTCTGAAGCGAAGAGCACGCCCATGTCGATCACAATCATTTCATTCTTGTATTCGATCACGGTCATATTTTTACCGATGCCGAATTCACCTGCCCCACCGATCGGAATTACGCGCACCGCTTCTGGGTCTGGACGAGCTGATTTAAGTTGAGCATTCGTCACTTGAGTGCCATTGTAGCCGTTGAAACGAGACTTATTTACTGGTACGCCGATGATGTGCTGGGTAGCCTGAGCGTTCACGTCTTGTGAAAGCATTCTCTGGTGATGTACCATTTCGCCACGACGGGTCGAAACTGAAAGGTTTACTTTGCGCGAATCATTATCGCTCACTGCAGGGTTATTTTCTGCGGCGTTGCCTTGATTGCCACGCTTTTTGTTGTTTTTGTTCTGGCGATTATTGCGAGATTTTTGGTTGTCAGAATTATTTGCGCTGTTTGCGCGATCCGATTTTTTACCACGAAAATCCTTGCCACCAGGTTTGAAGTTGCTGTTAAAATTACGTTTTTGCGCCTGTTCAAAAATCACCGCGGCACCAGTTTCGACTGGTTTTTCCTCGGTATTTTCGAAGTGACTACGGCTCTGATTTTCTTCAAAACGGCGTTTGATTTCCGGCAAACGTTCCGCCTGCATCCGCATCAGCTTCGCACGACGCTCTTGTTCTTGTTTATTCATTTAATCCTTAAGTAGATAAGTTAATATTAAAATATTTTTGCACAAAAACCTCAGTGAGATTCGGGTTACAAGAAATATTAATTACGTCTATTATAGCAAATGCGGGGAGAGATTTCAAGGTGAGGAAAGATAATATTTTTTTAAACGTAAACTTATAAACATAAGAATTTTGACTTTTCTACAATAGTATTGTGTTATATGCTACAATTTATGTATGTATCTAAGAAAGTTTTTTGATAATCTTTCAAAAAAACACTACAAGAATAAGTCGGTATTTCTTTCTTTTTCTCCTCAAAATAAATCAGATGATAATAAATATATTGTAAAACAACTGAAAAATGTAACTAAACTAAAAAATAAAAATGATAATAATATTGCATTGGATGGAGATTATGGAACAGGTAAGAGTAGTATCCTAAA
>CALHIA010000033.1 GCA_938030585.1 uncultured Candidatus Saccharibacteria bacterium
AATCTGCGGTTGAATTTAGCGGTAATGATATTATTGAATCTACATCAGAATCAGCAAGTCAAGGTATTGATTTAATAGTAAATACATCTAATAAAGCTGGCTATACGGCCACTATTAGTACAAGTACAGATGAAACTGCTTTGGTAAATGCTGAATATCCATCATCGAAAATTGATTCGACCACCTCGAAGAGTCCATTATGGTGGTTTGAACCAAATACTTGGGGTTATTCATTTGACTATGATAATGATTTTAGCCCGATCCCTGGATTATCTAATCCAGCCACTCTGGTTGAGACTCATCAGAAAACTTATAGTGACGATCATCGTAGTATTAGGTTTGGTATGAAATTGAACAGTAATTTAAGACAAGGTAATTATGTCAATAAGTTGATCATTTCTATTATTACGAATCCATATGAGACAAAAGCTCTTGTTACTAGTGGCACTGAATTTAATAAAAAATTGAAGTCATTGCTAGAGGATGAACCTACTGAGATAAAATATTTCAGAAGAAGTTCGGCTAGTCCAGCATCGACGACAAATGTTAAAAACATTGAGGATGAGGACTCCGATTATGAAATTAAGCTTTGGTTAGATCCGGCTACCGAATCGGCGTATTATTATTCTGATTCAGAGAAAATTTATTTAAATGAAGATAGTAGCTGGATGTTTGAAAGCCGATGGGATAAGATGAGTAATCTTACAAATATAAACATGTCAGGTTTCAATACTGAAAAAGTTAAAAACATGAACTATATGTTTTATCAATTAAATAAACTTACTACATTGAATTTGTCAAATTTTAATACTAGTAATACTACTAGTATGCGGGGTATGTTTGATGGTCTCGATAGTGTTACTGGCCTGGATTTATCGGCCTTTGATACTAGAAACGTTACTGATATGGCGCAGATGTTTTATGGATTAGATAATATTACTTCGCTTGATTTATCAAATTTTAATACTCAAAATGTCAAAAATATGGGCGGTATGTTTCGTGATATAGATAATCTCTCTTCATTAAATTTATCTAGTTTTAATACTCAAAAAGTGACAAATATGAGCGAGATGTTTTATGGATTAGATGATATTACTTCGCTTAATCTTTCAAATTTTGATACGCGAAATGTCAAGAACATGGATGCGATGTTTTGGAATGTTAGACGCCTTTCGTCTCTTGATTTGTCAAATTTTAATACTCAAAATGTTACAGATATGAGTAATATGTTTAGTAGTATGGAAAATTTAACTTCGCTTGATTTATCAAATTTTAATACCCAAAACGTCACAACTATATATGCAATGTTTTCAAATATGAGTAAACTTGTGACTCTGGATATTTCGAATTTTGATACTCGAAACGTAGCTAATGTAAGTAATTTATTTAAGATATATGAATACGAGCGCGGAGATAATCTTGAAACAATTTATGTTGGCGCAGATTTTAATACAGAAAAAATGCCCAGTTGGAGCTCGGGTATGTTTGAAAATCGTAAAAAGCTTCGCGGTGGCGCCGGGTCGTATCTTACCGACCCTTCCACTGCCGATAAATCCTGGCTCCGCATCGACGACCCTGCTCACGGTCGCCCAGGATACTTTACCCAAAAACCATAGGCTAATAAAAGAGAATACCACTTACCTCTCTTTTGATTTTTAAAAGAGAATGTCGTCTTGCCCTTCATTTGAATGTTATTAAAAGAGAATGCCGCTTACCTCTGACGGAGCATAAGCTTGGCCGAGCGGCCTTGAGCGTCTTCGGAACGAGGTATGCGGCGTTCTCTCTCATGCGACATTCTTTCCTGCTTATGCTGTATTTTTCCACCAAAATATATTAAAATATCTCTAATATGTTCTGTGATACGGCAAAAGTGAGTTTGAAAGCTGGAAAAGGTGGCGATGGTGCCGTCTCTTTTCGCCATGAAATTTACATTAACAAGGGTGGCCCAGATGGTGGTAACGGTGGTAAAGGTGGCTCTATCATCTTCCAAGCCGATAAAGATACGAATACTTTAATTGATTTTCGTTTTAATCCAATCCTCACCGCCCCAGACGGCGGCAATGGTTCCGGCACTCGCAGTAACGGTCGCTCTGGTAAGAACCTCATTGTCGAAGTGCCAGTCGGCACCGTCGTAAAACGTGATGGTCGGGTTATTGCCGATCTCACTGAAGATGGTATGCAGGCGGTCATCGCTAAAGGTGGCGATGGTGGTTTTGGTAACGCTCACTTTAAGTCCAGCGTGCGCCAAACTCCAGTGATTGCCGAAGTCGGTGAACCGGGTGAGGCCTTTGAGGCGGAAATTGAACTAAAACTTCTTGCTGATGTGGGTCTCGTGGGTCTTCCAAATGCTGGTAAATCTACCTTTCTTACTAGTGTCACCAATGCAAAGCCAGAAATTGCTGATTATGCTTTTACTACCCTTACGCCAAATCTTGGTGTAGCTACTATTGATCGTCATGACCTCTTGATTGCAGATATCCCAGGTCTTATTGAAGGCGCTAGTGATGGCCGTGGTCTCGGTCACGATTTCTTGCGCCACGTCGATCGCACCGCTGTGTTATTGCACTTGATTGATGTTTATCAAGATGACGCCGGTCAAGCTTATCGCACGATTCGTCACGAATTAGAGAAATATTCAGACCTCAAGGATCACTTTGAAGTGGTCGCCTTGACCAAATGCGAAGGTCTCGACGATGAAATCATTGAAATGCAAAAACAGGCAATTCTCGAAGTTAACAAAGATGCCAAAATTTTTGCGATTTCTTCCGTGGCTAAGAAAAATCTTGACGACCTACTTCGCGCTCTGCTTGCGGCCGTGAAAGAGAATCAAAAACAACAGGAAATTACTGCCGAGCAAATTGGTGCTAAACCAGTTGAATTTAAAACTGCGGTTATTTCACATCATGAATCAGAAGTTCCAACTATCTCGCTCAGTCATCATGAGCTAAAGAAAGCCTGGCAGGTTGCACAGGATGAAAAAGGTGTCTATCATGTCACCGGCGAAAAAATTGAAAAATTTGCTCGTCGCACCGATCTTTCGAATTACGCTTCGGTTAACCGCTTGCGTGATATTATGAAAAAACTTGGCATCCGTGCTGAACTCACTACTCGTGGTGCCAAAGCCGACTCGATTATTGAAATTTCTGGTAAGCACTTCACACTCGTAGAAGATTACTAAACCCAAGAAAAATATCCTCTTTCGAGGATATTTTTGCTGACGCGCGCCCACCCTAGGGCACATTGGTTTGTTTTAATCCGTATTTTTGTTTTTAATGAAATCTCCACACTCCACTAATTGCATAATGGAACCCTGTGAAGCGTATCAGCTTATGTTTATAATAATCTGATATCTCTCTAAAGTCAAGAGAAAAACATAAGAATTTAGTCACCTGGTAAAAAATCACTAAAAATTGTCGTTACGATAGTTGGATTTTGAACTA
>CALHIA010000034.1 GCA_938030585.1 uncultured Candidatus Saccharibacteria bacterium
GGGATCTATAATTAAAGGAGTATTTTTCGCAAAGTTACCAAACGAATTCTATGCCGTGTTGTCTTGCCCGAATAAATAGCACGACTACAATAGCCATCATCGTCAAAGCTAAAATATATACATTAAACGCCATTGCAACCAACATCAAAGCCGGCATTAATACTAAAAATACCAGAGAACTTGATGTAAAATTTTCTTTTATATCCTCATTCTTAGCATTTTTAAGATTCTTCTTATACGTTAACCATTCGCCGATTGCGTTAATAGCCAAAACAATAAAGCTGAAATATGCAATCGCTACAAATCCATCAGGCTTCTTTAAATAAAAAAATAAAATCCAAGAAGTTAGCCCGCAGACGGTCCCACATATATTTCTTTGACCTAAATCAATATTCTTTTTCTTAAGCTCCCCATCTGACATCGACGAATCGTCAAAAAACTTAATTGCTAGAATCATAAATCCTATAGCTGCAATCTGCAATCCATAACGATAGTCGTTCAGGCATGATAACATAAAGATTATACTTAAGAAAATCTTAAACCAGCTAGTAATGATAATTTCGTATATATCCATGATTTCTCCTCCTTGTAAAACTACCAGGCCATTAAGGCCTCAAACGAAATTTACTGACACAGGGCAGTAAATTAGTAACTTCTATATTATCTCACATTTATTAAAAAATAGCAAACAAAAACCCAAAACCCCAATCTCACAATTGGGGCTCCCTCTTTTTTAAAAATTTAACTGCTTATTTGATCTCGATTTCAGCTGAAATTCCTAAGTGGTCCGAAGCATAACCATCATGTACCATAAAGTTTTTCGCTTCCAATTTATCGTTTGGCATAATGTGGTCGCATGGCACCTCACCATTAAATTTCAAACCCGAAAGTGTATTTTTCACCCCGTTCTCATACGTCAAATCACGCAAGAAATCCAATTCCCTCATCGCTGGCGCTTCATGCCTCACATTCAAATCACCACAAAGCACAAATGGCTTATCTTGATACGGTTGAATAATTTCCGCCAAATGCTTAAATGCCTTCACTGTATCCTCGTCCCCGAGTGGTTGCGAACGCCAAAATCCATGATGATTTGCGATCACCACACCGTTTTCTAATTCCACCACCTGCACATTTAGATTGTTTGAACACATTTTTTCCAGAATCGTATGTTCCGTATATTCCCCATTCACAAAAGTGTTCATTGTCGAGCGAAACGGAATTCTACTTAAAATCATATTTCCTAGCTCAAAACTTCCGTTCGCTATATCACTACTCCAGTTTGGCGAAAAATAAGCATACGGCATCCCCGTCGCCTGCTTGATCGCTTCCGCGTCAAAACAAAGTCGCGCTAAATGCACCTGACAATTCTCTGAGCTCATCACCTCCTGCATGCAGATTACATCAAATTTATTATTTTCCAAAAAGCGTTTTAATTCCCCCTCCACTTTTCCCATCCATACGTTCAATTGTAAAATTTTCATGCTTATATTGTACACCAAAAATCCCCTCATCGAGGGGATTTTAAAACTAGTGAAATTATTCAGCATGAGATTCCGAAGTATTTTTATTTTTCTTTCTCCTCTTCGGGCTCACATTCTTCCTGTTCTTCATAGAATTGGAAGTCGTCATCATCTGAAACTAACGGCCAAACCCCCATTGCGAATAACGTTATGTTTATCGCTATACACACTAAAAGTTCTGCCAAATTTCGACAAGCCATAATCGTTAATCCCCATAATGGAATTAACATCATCGAAAAGAACCAGACATTTGAAAGACTCTTCCGCATTTGCTCCGAATATTTGTCATGTGTAAAAACCCAAATAATCAGACAATAACAGAATAAAAATCCTACCATGAAAAATACAATTGTTGGTATTGAGTTTCCACATACATAAAAGACCATGAGCATTACCAAAATTCCATAAACAAAATCTGCTAATGACACCCGACCTTCGAGTAGTGTCTCTCCTAGCATCCAAAAATCACATTCCTGTTTCCTGAAAATTGCCTGCCGAAAATAGTCTATCATTACAACCGCGAACCCTAATATGCTAATACCGACACCTACCTGAGGATCACTCAAACAGATAATCGTCGAAATTAAACATAACAGAATTCTCATTAAATTTCTATTGCTAAGTTTAAACAATTGTTTCATTTTCCCCCCTCCATTTTCCACACTGTCTGTGTTTTTAGTGGTTTAATGCCCCTACACAGGCCAAATAAGTCAAAACCGCAGCCATAATTAACACGTAACTCAAGATCAAATAAATCGCACTTGACAGAATTCGATTCAGTTTCAGAAAACTTTTCTCAAATTCCGCCGGCCAAAAAATTTGCAGACCATAAAAAGCTGTCGCTAGACTCACCAACATTAGTGCAAAAACTGTCGTCAACTTCTCTGTTCCCGGAATAAAAATATACACGCTATAGGTTAAAAAAATCCATGCATGCATATTATTACAGAATTTTCGATTCAAGCTTAGCTCTTCTGACAGGAATTTCACCCACTTGTTATTTACTCGCATATATGGATCTAACCAATACGCATTCGTGAGCAGGCTCGGCAAAACCATCACCGGAAGTCCGATCATTAAGATCGCCATCTTATAGCCATTTATCACCGAAAATCCAAAAAATAACACTATTAAACTGATTGCCACCTCTAGCAGCATAATTCCGTTTAATACTCTAGTGCGTCGATTTTTCTCCTGTACCACTGATGTGATTTTTTCGCCTTCAAGGCCATTCACTACTTCACTTAATTTAATCAATTCCACAAAATTTCCCTCCATTTTTCCCTCCTTGTCGTATCACCGAAGTGAACCAAAAATAGTTTCAATTTTCCAAATTCAATTAAAATTAATTAGGATCTAAGTTTGCATAATTTCACCTCATTTCTAAAGAACTATTTTGGGACAAAATTGTCCGAACACAAAATTACACTTATATTATAATACAAATATCTCATATTGTCAATGTTTCACCCCTGTTACACCTCGCCATGGATCTTTTTCTTTTTCATACCTCTCAGCTTATTTTTGCGGTATAATATAAGCATTATGGAGCACGAAACACGCAAGAATTTTAATCAATTTCAACAGGAACCAGAACTTCACGTCCAAAATCGTAATCAAGGTCCTGAAATTCCTCAATTAAGTCGCTCCGCCGCTTATCAGGAACGTCAATTCCAGAGGCATCTCCAATCTGAACTTGCCAAAAAGCGTGAAAATGAACCCGCCCTTGATACTGTTGGCGAAAGACTTATTTATCTTGCTACCATGGCCGCTCCTACCATTGGTCGCGCTGCTCTACTTGCCATTGGCACAGGACTTGCCATAAAAGGTGTTTCTGTATTAGCCAACCACCTCTCTGATCAATCCATCGAGCAGCACCAAAAAGACATGGAAGAACTCGGCGTCCCCCTTGAAGATGACGAAGAAGACGATTATGAGCGCACCTTCACCGGCTACGAAGATTACATGAACCATCACAATGCTCTTCGCGCCCAAAAAGGCCTCGAACCAGATTACACTCCCGAAAATGGCCCAATTGAATACCAAAATCAATTCAATCCACTAATTGAAACCTCGAAAGCTTCCAACGACACCGAAAATTCCGCGTATTCCATCCAGCTAGATGATGATATGCAAAAATTCACTCCCGATAATAATTTGACCATTCCTGAAGAAAAAATAGCTGACGATACCACTTCCATAAATACTAACGCCACCCCAATTGAACACCGCACCGCTATCACCTTACAAGACGAAAAACTCGCTCATACCGCCGAAAAAACCATTCTAAAAACGGTTAATTTCCCTGCCGGCATCGGCCAATTCAAATCCTTTATGGACTATAAAGCCATCACCGATAAAACCACTCCGAATTATAATTTCACTCACGAAAATGCCAATTTCCATGTCGGAAAATCCGGCCTCACCTATTATCAAGACGGCGAAAATACCTACCCTGTCGTCGCGGTCGGTAGTGGCATCTCCGATAAAATTGGCCAACTCATCGAGGTTACTCTTGATCATCAAGGTCATCAAAACACCTTACGTTGCGTGATTGGCGACCAAAAAGATGACGGTGACACCGACCCCACCACTCACACCGTTCACAAAAACGATCGCAGTGTGGTCGAATTCCTCGTCGATTATAATCGATTAAAAGAAGCCAATCCTACCGCTGTTAATATGGGTGATCTCACCTATCTCGATAATTCTCAGTTCAATCTCAAAGGTAGCGTCGCTAAAGTTCAGGTCCTCGACCAAAATTTCTACTCAAACAAAAATCAATAATCAAAAAAAAATAAGCTCGAACCCCGAGCTTATTTTAATTCTGTACATCAAAATCCCAAGTTTATTTTATTCCCCACACCAATCACCCATTACTATCCCTAGAATTCACACACAAAAAATAAGCCCTCACAGGGCTTATTTTTAACTTCTGTCTTATTTTGCAACAGAGAGTGAGATTTTGCGACCTTCACGATCGATATCTAGAACCTTGAAGTTCTTGCGTTCGTTCAAGGTAAAGATTTTTTCTGGATCAACGTCGTTACCTTCACCAAGTTCAGAAACGTGAACCAAAGCTTCAACAGCTGGAGAAATCTGAACGAAAGCTCCAAATGGGGTAATACGAGTAACCGTACCTTCCACCTTGGAACCCTTCTTCAAGTTTTCTACCTCTGATAGCCATGGATCAGCTACGAGTTGCTTGATAGAGAGACTGAGGCGTTCCTTATCAATCGCAATAATTTTTGCCTTGATTGTATCGCCAACCTTAACGTAGTCGGATGGGTTATTGACACGTTCCCAAGAAATTTCTGAGATGTGTACCAAACCTTCGATACCTTCCACATTTACGAATACACCGAAGTCTACCACACCGGTTACTACACCTTCGACAGTGTCACCGACGTGAAGTTCAGCAAAACGAGCAGCGAGACCGTCTTTAACCGCTTCTTTTTCAGAGAAGATAAGCTTGTTATCTTTCTTGCTTGCGTCAAGAATGCGAACTTTGATTCCCTTACCTACAAGAGAATTGAGGCGTTGCAAGATTTCGTCCTTATCGGCAGAACCTACACGTGGATAGTGCTCAGCAGAAAGTTGTGAAACTGGCAAGAAACCACGAATTCCTTCGTACTCTACGAGAAGACCACCACGGTTTGCATCAAATGGGGTAACTTCCACAATTTCAGAAGCATCGAGCTTAGCTTGGATTTCATCCCAACCCTTATCCTTCACTGCTTTGCGGAGTGAAAGAAGCACCATACCGTCTTCCATCTCAGAATCGATTACAGAAGCGGTAACTTCTGCACCTTCTTCGAGGTTACGTGCGAAAGAAGCTTCGCGGCGAGGCACCAAACCTACACCTTGTGCACCGAGATCAATCAAGATTTCGTGCTTTTTTACTGACAAAACAGTTCCAGAAACTACGTCTCCAGTTGCTGCTTTTTTGATAGAGTCACCAGCGTTAGCTAGCAATTCATCCATTGTTACTTTTTTGGCATCAGCCATTCTTATATTTTTCCTTCCTTCAGGCCCGTTCAGCTGATTTTCTTCCATAAAAATCACTTGAACGAACCCGAATCTATTCCTTAATATATCAAAATCACCTCTGTTTGTAAAGTGTTACCCCTCTCCGCTTCTGCTTTATTTTTTTCTTCGCTCAAACTACAATAACCTTATGAAAAGCGAGGTTACTCATCAAAAACAGCAATTTATCGATTTTTTACGCTCCCAGTATCCCGATTATCATTTTTATCTCAAATCCCGCTTCTCTTTTCGTTATCCTAAAATGATTAATCTTGACCAATCCGCCCTCATAGATGACACACCCTTTGCTGATTTTGCCCTTCAAACCCTCCACGAACTCGGCCACGCTCTTAATGAACACCAAAATTATGACACCGCCATCGATCGCCTTAAGCTCGAATCCGAAGCCTGGCAAACCGCCAAATCCCTCATTGAAAAACATCAGCATTTCAAGAATATTGAATACTTAAATTATGACCCCGAATACGCCGAAGCTCATCTTGATACCTACCGCTCCATACTCAGTCTCTCTGTAAAAAATGTACTCTCACACGTTTTCAAGATGACCACGGTCACTGGCATTGCCCGCATTGTGATCACTTATTTTGAACAATTCCCCATCATTTAGACTTTAATCACACAAAAAAATAAACCCGCCAAAGCAGATTTATTTTTCTTAATTCTAGGTGAATAAATAAATTATTCAGTTACAGTTTTTGCTTTTGCAGGACCGCGTTTTGACAAACGACCACCTTTAGCACCAGCAATTTTCGCAAGAGCAGGGTTAGCTGCAAAGCCACCGGTACGACCTAAGCGTCCACCTTTTTGACCAATGCGAGCGTAAAACTCCTTACCATATTTTTCGCGATTTGTTGCAGCAGCTTTCAAACCACCAGCTTTAGTTCCAGCCATTTAAAAATCCTTCTGCCCACCATTTTTTAATTCTCTTATTTACCTTAAGCCTCCCGCTCAAAGGTTAATGATTAGCATTATATAATAACAGAAGCATTTTGTCAATACGCTAAAGTTAAAAAATATGTCATAATATATATTCCGCTCACACCGTTCATATTCATCCCATGATATACTTCCAAGTCACGATATTTATCTCATGATATATTCTCTCTGTAAAATACTCCTAGTGGCGCACATCTCGCTTACCCACCTCTTCGAATCCCCCTTGATTTTATTGACATTTTTTCTGCTTTTTGCTAAAATTCTTGCGTATGGGGCAATAGCTCAGCTGATTAGAGCGCTGCCTTTGCAAGGCAGAGGTCCAGGGTTTGAATCCCTGTTGCTCCACCATACATGGGGTGTTTAGCGTCCCCCCGCTGAACACTCCACCAAAAATACCCTCGCGGGTCTTTTTTTATGTCTTAATTCTCTATGCCCTAGTTTTTATAGCAAAAATCATCTATCCTCCCCCTATTAATCATTCTTTCTAGCCACTAACTTTTAATCCCTATTTATTTCAAACACAAAATCCAAACACAAAAAATCGGCCTTACGCCGAATTCATCATTTCTAATTTGGTGGGGATATGTGGACTTGAACCACAGACCTCGTCATTATCAGTGACGCGCTCTAACCAGCTGAGCTATATCCCCAATATCACTTATTTTACCCCATAAAATTCAAAAAAGCAATAAAAATCCCCGTTAATTCTGTTATAATTATTGCATATGGATTGGAATTTTAGTTTTTCTTGGGTTTTTATCGGGCTTATTATCGTCATTGTCGGCGGTATTATGGTCGCCAAATACCAAGAAATTTCCACTAATTTCTTAAGTGGCGTTTCTTCTTATGAACGCGTTAAATTTTGGGGCCTCATCGCCATTCTTCTCGGACTAATCGTGATGTCGAACCTTCATATTTTTCTTCTCACTCTCTTCGTGCAAGCAGTTTTTAAGCGCTAAAATACCTAAAAGCAAAAACCCACACTTACTGCAAAAACGCCAAAATGGCGTTTTTCCTTCTCCAATCAAAAAACGCCCCACTCGGCGTTTTTATTTTAAACATTTATCACGTTTTGCCGCACCCATTCGTACATTGCAATTCCCGCTGCCACCCCTACATTTACCGACCTAGTCGAACCAAAAGACTCGATATAGCGCACATCGTCTGCCGCATTTACCAATTCTAGACTAATTCCATTACCCTCACTACCGAAAACTAGCGTAGAGTGGCTCTCAAAGCGTTTAAGACCCAAAGGTTTGGCACGCTCCACATTGTTTTCAATTGCTACCACTTCCCTTTTGCGCGCTCTCTGATCCGCCATAAACTCTTCCATCGATGGCCAATATATGATCTCTAGATATTTGTCCGTACACATCGCCCCTCGACGATTATACTTACGTCGCCCTACAATATGTACCTTACTCACATTAAAGTTATTTGCCGAGCGCACAATCGTTCCCGCATTAAAATCGTGATCGACATTTTCAATCGCAATCTCCAAGCTATTTCGTTTTTCCGCCAGCCTCTCTTTCACCTCTTCATTTGGCAGCCCCTTGTATTCATCCACCAAATTACGCGTATCCATTTTCGCATCCAAAATCTCATCGCCTACGATTAAATTCCGGGTATCCATCTTCGCATCTAAAATCTCATCACCTAAAGATTCACTACTCAAGTTTTTACTCAAATTTTCGTTTTTCAAAGTATTCATTACCTCTATTATAGCCTATTTTTAAGCTTCAATTTTATAAAAAACCAAGAAACGGTATACTGATTTTAATCTTCTTGAATCTCGATGACGATTTCTTGACCTTCTTCTTGTTCTTCCACAACCACTTTTTCTTCCAGTTGTTCTTTGAAACTGTTCAAGGTCTCTTTAGAAGCTTCTGTCGCTTGACGGGCAT
>CALHIA010000035.1 GCA_938030585.1 uncultured Candidatus Saccharibacteria bacterium
ACCCCTCGATATAGGATGGAAGGATAAAAATTTCTGATTCAGCAATTTTTTTAAGCGGATCATCAGTAAAACCGTGATAAATAATTTGGGAATTAGAATGCTTTTGGCAAAAATCAGATAGTGGACCCGTGCCATAAATATGCAGTTTAGCTTCCGGAAATTTTTTGGCAACTTGGGAAAACCCAGCAATTAATTCCCTAATTCCCTTATACTCTTCTAGTCTTCCAAGATAGATTAAAGAATGTGGAAATGGTTTTATTGCTTCAAATTCCGCATATCGATCAATGGCGCCATTTTTTATGGTAATAAGATTTTCTAATTTTCCAATTTTTGTGTGTGATATTAAATTTTCAAAATAATTTCGCTCGTAATCTGAAATAAAGATTATCTTTTCAACATTTTTAGCAATTCGGAGGATTTTTTTGCCAATATAATTTTTATATTTTTGATCAACATTTTGAAGAACCCAACTACGAAAATCCATGTGGTCTAACCAAAAAACTGGAATACACATTTTCTTTGCAGCCAAAGTAGCGGCGATCAAATCGTCACGTGACTGCACTATAATGGCTGCTGGTTGATATTTTTTAAACTGTTTTCGATACCAAAAAGAAAGGTATTTTTGCCATAATAAATAAATTGATAGAAGAAAATTTCTTAATCCACTCCAATTCTGGAAGCGTAGAAAGGGTGATTTTTGGTTTAAGATTTTTTTACTCTGACTGACTTTAAGAAGTTTATTGGAAGAAGTAAAAAACACAGACGTAAAATTATTTTTATTTAATATCTGAGAAAGGGTTAGCTGAAAAGTCTCCCCGCCGCCATAAAACTTTGGATTAGTATTGCGAATCAAAATTATTCTAGGCTTTAATGTTTGACCTTCAGAAGCTTTATTCATAAGTTAATTATATCATTAGATAGACTATGCTATAATAAGGGTTAATATGAAGAGAGTTGATTTATCAGTGGCGGTGACCGCGCATAACGAAGGTATTATTGCGCATAAAACAATTTTAAGTCTATTTGCAGCAGTCGAAGAACTTGAAGAGAAAAATATTAGTTACGAATTTTTAGTTCATATCGACAACGGTGATGAAGAAACCATTAACTATTTTAAACAATACGAAAAGAATAAAAAATTTAGAATTTTCCAAAATCATTTCGGTGATTTAGGTTCATCACGTAATTTCTTATCTCAGAATGCCGATGGCGAATGTATTGCTTTTTTGGATGCTGATGATTTAGTCTCCGCTAATTGGCTAATAACCGCTTATGAAACATTAAAAAACTCCAAACAGGAAGCCGTGATTCATCCAGAAGCGGTTTTAACTTTTGGTCTTGATATTAAGAATGTTTTAATGATACAGAAGGACTCCTTAAAACTGACGGAACAAATCCCAATTATGGTTGGTGAAAACTGTTGGTGTTCGGTAGTAATGGCTAAAACTGAAACCCTCTTAAAAATTCCTTATCATAAGCTAGGAAATGGCTACGGATACGAAGATTATATTTTCAATCTTGAAACTATGTACGCCAATATTGATCATCTCGTAGCAAAAGAAACTGTGCTTTTCTATCGAAGATCAAATACATCAATGCTCTCAACTAATAACTCAAATAGCTTCGTAATTCCCTACGTGGATATTTTTGACGTTAAAAATATCCAAAAATTATATGAAAATTATGATATTTCCAAAATTGGCGTTCCAGTAAGGACTAAAGGATACGCTCTATATAAAAAAATCCGTAATAATAAATTTTTGAATTTCTTTATTACACCAGTAGCCAAGCTTACTCTAAAAATTATGGATAAGCATGAAATAAAGTTAAACCATAAACGTACTCCAGATTTCTTAATTCGAGAATGGACAGAGATTAATCGTATCGAAACTCAACTCTATCCACATTGGTATCTTTTAGAAAAACTTACGCACTACAACCCAGCTGGACATGTAATTGTAGGTAAAACATTCATTCAGATAGTTCAGAAACTAAAATTTAGTAAACCTGATTTTATTTTTGTAGTACCTTGGGTAATCAGAGGTGGTGCTGATAAAGTACTATTTAATATGATAAGAGCACTCAAGGATATTCATCCTGATTGGAATTTTACCGTAATATCCACACTTTCCGCTGATAATATTTGGGCAAAAAGGCTACCAGAATATGTTGATTTTATTGATTTTTATGATGAAACAATTGGACTATCAAAATACCAACAAGATAATCTCTTTTCTCGATTAATCACTCAATTAGGTTGTAAAAATATCCATATTATTAACTCCGAGTTTGCTTATGATTGGGCAATAAAGCACACCCTGCTACTTAAAAAGAACTTTAATCTAACCGCGTCAGTTTTTAATACGGTCTACATCAAAGATAGTAATAATAAGGGTCGTACATCTTACGTAAATCCATACATTCTCCTACTGAGAGATACTCTAAAAAAAGTATATACAGATAACCAAACCGTAATTGATGAATATAAAAAAGAACATTATTTAGATTCTGGATTATTTAAGGTACACTATCAGCCAATTACTGATCAGTGTAAGACCCCGATAACCCATAAGGAAAATAAGTTAAAAATCCTCTGGGCTGGTAGAATTACCTATGTTAAATTACCTAATATAGTAAAGGCTATTGGGGAAAGACTACCAAGTACTAAATTTGAAATTGATATCTATGGAGATTTTTCAGAAGAGATTAATCCAAATTATTTTGACGATATCGAAACAATCAACTACCGCGGACATTTTGACGGTTTCTCAAATATTTCGGCTGATAACTATGATATCTTACTTTATACTAGCGAAGCTGATGGTATTCCAAATATTATTCTAGAGGCAACGGCAGCTGGATTACCAATTATTGCCAGCAATGATGGTGGAGTTAAGGAATTTATTCAAAATAATAAAACTGGTATCCTAATTGATAACCCGACAGACGTAGATAGCTATATTAAAGAATTAAAGGGTATTCAAAAAGATAAATCTAAATTAGAACAATATGTGAAGAATGCTCAAAAATTACTCGTAAAAACCCATTCGTATGAATTTTTTAGAGATACAATAGCAGAAGATTTTAAGGATAAGTAGGAGGTAAATAGTGATGAAGGCTAAAATAAGGAAGATAATGGATTTATTCAAATCTAGAGAACAAGATATAAGATCTGTTCTTAAAATATTCCTTATAGCCTTCATTTTTAATTTATCTTTATTGTTTATTGTTAATATTTTTTCCAATCATTTAGTCAGTAATGGGGTTTTCTTTAATGCGGATACGGCACGCGTATATGACGATATGACCAGCTTTGAGGCTAACCACTATCGAACAAAAGTACATCCATTGTTTGTGCTTTTCACACAGCCATTTGTATTAGTACTTAAAAAAATCTTTGGTGAATTAAATGCGGTCGTTATCTATCAAGCATTAATTGGGGCTTCCTGTGTTGTCCTATTTTATCTAATTTTAAGAAAACTTAATAAACGTGAATTTAAACTAAAGCCTTTTATGGTTTTGTTTATCTTATCCTTCCCTCAAGTAGTTTTCTCAACAATTTTCGAAACTTATATCTATGCAGAACTAGGCCTACTTTTTATGTGGCTTGTTGGGCTATACTTAATTAAGAAAAAATCTTTATCTTATTTAGATTTACTACTTTTAATTTTAGCCGGTGTATTCTCAATGAGTATCACCGTGACAAATTTTGCCCAATTCATTTTTCTTCTATTCTTTATAATATTCTTTAATAAATCACTGAAAAACAAATTTATTACTTTTTGCTCAATTATCTTCTTCTCGATTACAATCACAACATTCTTTGCCTGTATTCAAAATTTAATTTGGAAGTCGGCGCCAAACTTTTTCACTGTATCGGTTTCAGACTTCTTAATTAATAAAAATTCAGAAGAGTTCCTATATGTCAGTAAATCTTTTTCTCTAGATAATATACTATTGCAAATTAGAACAAGCACGATTTCCCAGATGAGTTTTATGTTTCAGAAGCACCCGATGGAGTTTATTTTCTATTATAATTTGGGAGTAAATATACTGGCAATTGTGTTATTTTCTATCTTTGTATTAATGAATATTCTATTTATTAAAAAACATAAAGATGAGATTATTAAACATAGATTCTATTTAAGTATTCTAATTGCCTACTGTTTTAATTTTGTTTTTCATATTTTTTACGGATATGGAACAAATTTCCTTTACACTCTAGACTATACCTTCTTGATATTACTAATAGTTTTCTATATTATCTCCAACTATTACGGTCCACTTTATAATAAATTATCCAAATTTAAACGTTTTTACAGCTACGCTTACTACATTTTTATTATCTTGCAGATACTCGGTATTATCTATTTCTTACACTCGACTTTTGTAGTTTTAGGTTTTGCACATGTGATGCCAAAGAAGTTATTTATCGTAATTTTACTAGCTATAATTGCATTAGTTTTAACCTCAATTAAAAAACGTTACATGGCGTTAATTACAATACTGCTAATTTCACTTTGCTTAGTGGGTGGAATAAAATTAATAAATAATAAAATGGCTTATAGACCAATCAGACGCATAGAATCACTAACTGAGGCTGGTGCGGATTTTAAGGTTTTCACGAACAATCCAGAAAACACTAGACTAGTTGCAAGTCTTGCAGATTATTACTACGAATTAAATACAGAGTTAACTCATGAAAACTTCGAATTAAAAAAGTTCGAGGATACCAATAAAAAATATTCTGATATTTTCTTCTTCGGTATGGTAGATCGCGAAAAAATCCTGTATAAAGGCGGAAAATTAATTGATAAGAATACTAAGAAGGTATTAAAAGAATTTAATTATGCTCATGAACTGATTATTCCAAATGAATACACAGTGCTGCTCGCCAATAAAGATGGTGTAATCACAAAAATTTACGAGAATGAAGATGGGGTTTATGTAGAAGAGGGTGCGAAAAAAGAAGTAATCACTACAGGTAATACTAAATTTAATTTACCACGTCTAGAAAATAAGAAGTACCCTAATACTATGCGTGTACTGCATCAAGAAATTCTATTTAATTTTGATGGTGTTACTCCAAAACCAAATCTTATTGGCTACAAGAAGAGCACCAATGCTTGGTATCGAGATACAATGTTGGTTACTATGGTATTAGAGCAAACTAATAATACCCATCTATTAGAACCTTGGTTGGCTTCAATCACTGATATATATGATTGTCAGAGATCGTATCTCAATGGCGATAAAAATTGTTCAATGAAGGAGGCTGATAATCCTGGAGAGCTACTTTACATCTTAGGTGCGGTAAAAAACAATCGTAAAGATTTAGTTGAAAAAATTATCAAAGAAGTGAAAGCCAAGGCGAAGAATGGACTGTTCGTAGGTATAGTTGATAACGAACAAATGGATTATTACCCGACAAGCTTATTGTTGCTTGGTGCAAAGAAAAATAATATAGACCTAAGCAACTATCTAAGACTACCGGAAAAATTAGATCTATATGGTAGCCTAAGCTGGTGGGATAAAGATACTCCGAGAATTAATATAAAAACCTATGAGAATAGACTTTACCCTTATCTTGAATGGGCGCAAATACATTATCATGGATCAGGTTTTTACGGAACCCTCCATATTCTAGACGAATATTACCCACTTTCATATGAATCTGGCGTTTACAATTTCGTACCAGAAGCACAAATGTTTATCTCTGAACATTATAATAAGATTCAAGATCCTGTATTACTGTCTCACACTTGGCATGCGTCAGAGATGTTCCTATTAATGAACGACTTATAGATATAGGTAAATAATACTAAAATACCACCTTAAATAGGTGGTATTTTTATTTACTTCCATTCTTGAAGTTCGTTACCTTTTACGATGTAGGCCTGTTTAGATATTTGTTTTAGAGGAGTATCACTTTTACTGTCGGAATAAAATTCGTTAATTTTTACATCAGGATAAGATTGATGGAAACGTTTAACTTTTTCTTCAGCTCGACAATTTTCACCATCAATTTTACCAGTTTGAGGATTCATTCTGGTTCCCATTAGCTTAATATCTAGACGATCTGTCATCTCTTTTAGGATAAATTCTGGCGAAGCTGAGATAATTAAATCATCAGATTGTTTTTGTTTTAGATACCAATCTTTAATTTTAACTTGATGTTGATCCCAGAACTCAGAGAGATGCAAATCTTTAACTGAGACAAGAAAGCTAAAAAAGTTTTCCTTGAATTTTTTTCGACTAATAATCTTAGTTTTAAATAGGACCGCAGAAAAAACTTGATAAGGTAAGTAAAGTACTAATGACGGCTTTCTTTTGACGGAAAATTTCCAAAAATCCAAAGAAGCATCACCATCATAAATTGTTTTATCAAAATCATATACATTCATATTACAACCGAATAATTACCATTAAATACATATTAAATATTAAACCAATAAGCATTAAAGGTTTATTTTTCATAATTACATCAGCTGGATCACCGTATTTATCTTTTTCAGCGACATAAATATAAGAAATAATGAGAATAATTAACATTGGTACACTAGCCAAGAATAGATCGCGATGCTCAGGATAGGCATTACTACACCATTCAGTGTAAAAAACAATGATTAAAACCAAGAACATATTCATAATGGATTTTAAATATTCCGTATTATATTTCTTTAGTACGGAGCGTGTTTTATTACCGGTTTTAATAATTTCATTGTAACGTTTAGAAATACCAAGATAAAATGCACCAGACATTACTACAAGGTAAAGTAATGGCGAAACGGCGATACCCGATAAACTACTACCCAAAAATAATCGAATCATAAAACCTGAAGTAAGGATTACGACGTCGAGAATTGGGATATTTTTAAGACCTAAGGAATAGCCCAAATTTAAGATAAAATATCCAGCAATTAAACCAATTGAGGTTATAGGAAAAGTAAAGGAAATAGCAATTGCTACGAGAAGTAATACAGAAAATGTAATCCAAGCCTCTTTTTTCGTAACCGCACCACTAGCAAGTGGACGTTTTTTCTTAACCGGATGTAGACGATCTTTTTCGATATCTTTATAATCATTAATAATATAAATAGATGAAGCTACTAAGCAAAAAACTATAAATCCTAAAATACTAGTTCGAAAATCTTTTAGCGTGAGATCTTTGAGACCAAAAATTAATGGGAGAAAGATTAAGAGATTTTTAACTGAATGTTTAGGGCGAAGAAGTTTAATAATACTTTTAATTTTTTCCATACAATTCCCTATTTATGACTAAAAATTTGATAAATATTTTCTGCAAGAATTTCAGATACATCAATGATATCTACTTTAGAAAATTCCGGCTTAATTACAAGAGTATTAGTTATAATTACACGATCGATATCATTACTAGCTAAATTTTCATATGCATTACCACTAAAAACTGGGTGGGTAGCCATCACACTGACGTGCTTAGCGCCGTGTTTTTTTAAGGCGGTAGCAGCATGACAGATAGTACCGGCTGTATCGATCATATCATCTACGATAATAATATTTTTATCTTTTGGATCACCGATAATATTCATAACCTTGCTTTTGTTTTTCACGTAACGATTCTTATCAATAATAATCACGTCATTACAATGGACTAAATCTGCAATCTTTCGTGCACGTTTTACGCCACCCGCATCTGGTGAAGCAATAGCGAAAGTGTTAGCCTTAAAATGGCTATTAATATAATCTGCAAATTGTTTTTCAAGGGTGATATTTTCAATAGTCATATCGAAGAAACCTTGAGTTTGAGCCGAATGTAGATCAATAGTAATAATATGATTAATTGAGACAGAATGCAAAATATCCGCAATTACCTTTGAACTGATTGGAGTATTTGGTTCCGCCATGCGATCCTGACGAGCATAGCCAAAATATGGAATAACCAAATTAATACTCTTAGCAAAACCACGTCTAGCAGCATCAGCTAATAAGAGTACTGAAAATAGATGTTGATCAAGTGGTGGATTAGTGGACTGGATAATAAAGACGTCTTT
>CALHIA010000036.1 GCA_938030585.1 uncultured Candidatus Saccharibacteria bacterium
TGGTCGCAGCTGCCTGGCTTAACACTAAAAACACTTCTGCCCTCTATCAGTCCAGTCTTTCGGCCTATGTTGATAATGTCAAAACTCAAGTTGATGGTGATCTTTTACTGGATAATCCATCGGTTAAAAGGGAAATGAATCTGAATATCGGGGTCACGGCGAAAAATAAATCCGGCTATAAGGTGGTGGTTAATTCTAAAACCGATAATACTGCATTAAATAATTCTGACCCAGCTAAACCAGATAAGATTGAGTCGATTACGAGTAGCCAATCGTTGAATAACTTCACCGCGAACACTTGGGGCTACAAATTATCTACCGCTACCGACTACAGTCCAATCCCAAGTCTCAGTCACCCAGCCACTGTGGCAAATAATACCGAAAAAGAAGTCACTAACCAAAAAACTACCCTCAATCTCGGTATTAATCTCGGTGACGACTTGCGTCCTGGTGATTATATTAATCAGCTTGTGGTTTCCGTGGTGGCGAATACTTATCAAAAAGAGGCCATTATGGATAAGGGCGAAGTTTTTAACAAGGCCATTACTTATCTTGGTAAACGTAGTTCCTCAAACTTTTTTGGCCACGGCCAAGAAATAATCGAACACTTCCGTCGTAGTGCTACCGCCCCAACTGCCGGCGATAAGGCAATCGAGATTCAAGATAACGTAAACTCTGATTACACTATCAAGGCTTGGTATAAGGAAGCCGATAAAACCGTTTATTATTATGCAGAAACCGAAAAAATCTTCCTCGCCCCAGATTCTTCTAGCATGTTCAAGAATTTCACTCACGTTCAAGATTTTGATTTGGAGAAATTTGATACCAGTAATGTTGTAAATATGGCAAGCATGTTTGAAGGTGCCGAAAAAGTTCAAAACTTGAACTTAGCAAATTTTGACACAGCTCGTGTGACTAATATGCGCAATATGTTCTCCGGTATGACTGAACTCGCATCGCTTGATCTTTCGAATTTTAATACCAAGCAGGTGACGGATGTGTCCAATCTCTTCAATAATCTTCAGGCCGCTACCGAAATTAAGCTAGGTGCTAATTTTACTCTAGAAAATGCCACTACTATCGCAGGTATATTCGCTAATACTTGTAAGGTTTCTAGCCTCGATCTTTCGATGTTGAATACTACTAATGTGCGAAATTTCGATAAGCTATTTAGTCTCACTGGCACGAGTGGCGCCGCTAGTGGTTGTCCAGCTGGTGATGCCTTAACTACGATTTACGCTTCGGCAAATTTCGTCGTCGATACTTCCGCACAAGCTGAAAATCTCTTTGGCGGCCGTACTAATCTGCGTGGCGGCAATGGTTCTCATGAAACCGATCCAGCCACCGCCGACAAAACTTGGCTTCGCCTAGATACCGCCGGTGCTCCAGGTTACTTTACTGCTAAGCCCTAGTTAAAACACTTAAAACCATATTTATAATTTAAAAAACTCACAATTAAATCGGAAAATATAAACTTTAAATCCAAAAATATCTAAAAATCCAAATTTCGCATTTGGATTTTTATTTTGCTTATGCTAAAATAGAACACGACAAATCACACGGTCATATAAAAACTATGAATAATTTCTTCCAATATATCAAAATATTTTTGTGGGCTAAAAAAGGCTTCAATCTTGCTGCTGTCGTTTTTATGTTCACTATTCTAGGCAATCAATTCTGTGTGTCGGATGTTTTTGCTGCCCCAACCCCAACTCTTTCTGCGGCCATTAATAACGCTAATGTAACTATTAATGGCAATCAGGTGATTAATTCGGTCAATAAAACTACTGAGTTTCCATTGCGCTTGACTGTAAATACTAATAACCGTACTGGTTATACCGCTACGATAAGTTCCGAATCAAATAATACCGCATTGATAAACAATAGCTCTGTGCTGCAAGCAAAAATTGATTCAATCTCTACTCCAAGCCCTCTCGCTAATCTTCCAAATAATACTTGGGGTTATCGTCTAGCTTCTGCGCCAAATTATAATCCTATTCCAGCGCTAGCTGCGCCTGCTAGCTTCCGCCAAACTACCGAAGCTACTAATGGTGCCAGTATTACGGATCTAAATATCGGCATGAAGCTTGCGAGTAATCTTGAGAATGGTAGCTACACGAATCGTTTGATTTTTTCTGTCGTAACTAATCCGATTGACAGGCGCGCCGTCTTTAAGTCTGGCCCAGAAATTAACCAAGCCATAGCCAGAGTAAATAGTGGTAGTCGCGCAAACGCTTTTAGGCGATGTACTGTTACAGATGGTATCAAAAGGCAGTTGCACTATAATGTTGCCGACCCGGTGGAATCAGATTTTGATGTTTATATTTGGCCAGATTGGAGTTGGGGCGATAAAGGAATATGCTACGGCTCAGACGCTACTAAGATTTATGCTAATCCTGATAGTAGCTATATGTTTAGCTCATTTACGGGCATTTATAGTGCAGATTTTTCAAATATTGATACCAGTGAGGTGATCAGTATGAAGGGTATGTTTAAAGACGCCTCATACTTAAACCCAATCGATGTTTCAAGATTTGATACTCGCAAGGTGCAGGATATGAGCGAAATGTTTAGTGGGATAAGAGCACTTATCAGAAGAGATACTATTACTTTGAATCTAAGTAATTTTAATACTACCAATGTAGTTAATATGAAGGCTATGTTTAAGGATTCTAGCAGATTTACTGATATAAATATGTCGAGTTTTAACACCTCAAAAGTTACCGATA
>CALHIA010000037.1 GCA_938030585.1 uncultured Candidatus Saccharibacteria bacterium
AGGAGGTCGGAAAGGGCGGTGTAATCAGTTTTTGTGTTACTATCAGAAACCGCAAAAAGTTCTTTTTCAGCTTGTCCCAGCATGGCGCCCACTTCATTGGCGGAATCGTAGGCCTTGGTAGCAATTTCGGTGCCGGCCTTGATGAGGCGGCGACGAATCGAGGCTTGCTCTACGAGATTGGCATAGGAAAGTGCATTGGCGGCGGTTGGTACGACCATGGTGAGATTAGAGATATAGGTCGCACCGCCGACTTCCTTGAGAAGCTTCATGGATTTGAGCTCGGAAGTCAAAGTGACGAGGTCGATCGGTTGACTACGTTCATACAGATTCATCATGGCACGGTAAATATGTCCATGAATTTGGTGATAAAAATCAATAGGTTTAAGTTTTTCAAGAATGTCTGGGAAGGTCGTACTGTCGAGTAGAATGGAGCCAAGGAGAGATTTTTCGGCTTCAATATTTTGAGGTGGAACTTTACCGCCAAAAAGACTGGGGTCATTTTGAGAAATGGTCGATTTTTGCGACCTTGGTTGAGCTGGTTCCGCCATATTACCTCCTAGAATGGACTATCTTCAAGTTCTTGTATGTTTCCCATTATATCAGAAATTGCGCTGAGTGAAGTGTCGTCGGATTTTGGCGCAGCCTCTAATTTGCCTGCACTAAATTGATTAAAGTCGACGGCGGTACTTGGAATTTTGTGCTCGTCAGGATTCATGATGATAATATTAAGGCCATTAATGGCAGTTCTTAGCACCTCGAGGTTGTTTTTACTGTTTAAAATGTTGAACCAAACCTTGGCGCTCGGGTAAATTTCTAATTGATTAGATTTGTAAGTAAAATAGGATTTATTAAGCGGAACGAAAAGGGTTTCTGCGATGTTTCTGATGTTTTCCAAGAAGCCCTTGGCGCTAAAATCACCGGAGCCAGAAACTACAGCCTCTGGGATGGTCATGGCTTCGGCCTGAACTTGTTGATTTTGAATCTCGGCACGTTCTTGGATTTTTTCGGTAAGCTTGGACTTGGAAATCTTGATTAAGCGTTCGCGAATTTCAGGATTGATCGAAGGCTTAGCGGATTCTTCTGAGGTCACTGGAGTCGCAGGGGTTGCCGGGGCTACTGGAGTCGCTGGGGCTGCCGGCTCGGCGATAGGAGGTTCTGCGGCTTCTTGCGGACTTATTGCTTCTGGCGCTGGAGTAATTACTTCTGGATTTGTGGCCTGAATTTGTGGAGTTGAAGGGGCGGAAATGGTAATCGGTGCAGCTTTAAAGTGATCTAAAATTAGAGCTACGATGAGCTTGGCGCTGGCAAATTCGCCATTGACGGCGTAAAGCTTTTCAATCAGATGAAGATTTTTGGCGGTGGGATTTTGGACGATGGCTTTAATGAGGCTAGTCGCGATTCCCTCGGCTTTGTTGCCTTGATTAATGAGTTCTTCGATGAGGCTGCGAATTTGATCGACATTTTCTTGCTCATAACTTGCTAGTAATTCTTGAATGAGAACCTGCTTAGGTACACCCAAGGCGGAAGAAACTTCTTCGGTAGTAATCAGAGTGGATTTGTCAGGATGAAGATTGCTTAACTGATCGAGAATCGATAAAGAATCACGGAAGGAGCCGCCACCTTGCTCGATGAGTAGTGAAAGAGCGTCTTTCTCAATGTTGATTCCCTCTTTTTGACAAATATTTTCGAGGAATGGCTGCATGACGGATTTGTCCGCCAGTTTAAAATGAAAAATTTGCACACGCGAAAGAATGGTGGCGGGAATTTTTTCTGGGTTGGTAGTGGCAAAAATAAAAACGATGTGTTCTGGTGGTTCCTCGAGAATTTTAAGGAGTGCGTTAAAGGCATTTTTCGAGAGCATATGGATTTCGTCAATGATGTAGACCTTGTATTTGCCAGTGGTCGGGGCGAGCATGGCCTTGTCACGCAGCTCACGAATGTTCTCCACCATGGTGAAAACGGCAGCATCAATTTCGATGATGTCGACATAATTATCTTCAAGCTGGTAGTCGAAATGGTTAATCTCGTGAGCAAAAATACGGGCTACCGAAGTTTTACCGCAGCCTCTGGCGCCGACAAAAAGATAGCCGTGAGAAATTTTTTGATTAGCGAGTTGAGTTTGTAGCTGACGAATAGTATCGTCTTGACCGACAACGTCTGCGAGCTTAAGTGGACGGTATTTACGATAGAGGGCCTTCGTCATATTTAGAGCGACGCCTCGACGGCAGCCCAATTGGCGTCATCGTTGTTCGCTGGAATGACTACTGAAACCTGAGAACCTTCTTTGAGACGGAAATAGGTCACCGATGCATAAAGAATTTCATATTCGCGACCGTTAACTTCGACAAAATATTTATCGTCATGGCGGATCAAGGTACCAATTACAGTCTTACGTTCGACTGGCCCGATTTGCTTGTAGAGGAATTT
>CALHIA010000038.1 GCA_938030585.1 uncultured Candidatus Saccharibacteria bacterium
TTTATGCCGTCTTTATCTGCGGCTCTTAATCAGTCATCGGCGGTATTTCACGGTAATGATGATCGCTCCGCGAATCCACAACTTCAGGAAGCGACCACGAAACTAACTGTTAACTCTAACGATAAAAGTGGCTACCGCATCATTATTAGTACCGATTCGAATAATACTGCACTTATAAGTCCGAATTCTGCTGTTACTGATAAGATTAGCTCAATTCCAAATGCCGATACTCTAAGTAATTTTCCTGCCAGGACCTGGGGCTATAAGATTGATGACGAGACTAATTTTCGCCCGATCGGTTCAGTCGCCAGTCCGACCAATCTTTTTAGCTCTGAAGAAAAAACCGATGGCAATGAAGTCAAGAATATTACCATTGGCATGAATTTGGGTACCGATCTTTTGAGCGGTAGTTATAAAAACACACTCATGATTTCGGTTATTTCAAATAATAATGCCGGTACCAACGCTACGCTCACAAGAGGACCGGATTTAAACCAGAAAATTGCTCGTAGTGCAATCCTTGCCGGCACCAATTTGCATGCTATTAAGGGGTTCAAGCGAAGCCCGACCGCACCGACGGCTGCCATGAAAACTATCAATATCGAAGATTCTGATGAGTCAAGCTATGAAATTTTAGCTTGGTTTGATCCGGCAGACAAAACAGTTTACTACTATTGCGAGAATGACCGCGTCTACATGAATGAAGACTCACGTCAGATTTTTAATAACATCCTTAATATTACTGATATTGATTTGTCTGGACTCGATACACGTTACGTGAAGGATATGTCTTTTATGTTTAATAACGCCAGAAGTGTGGTAAACCTAGATCTTTCTATCTTTAAAACTTCCCGTGTCACTGCGATGACTAATATGTTTGCCTATATGGGATCCCTGAAAAATCTCAATATTTCTAGCTTCAAAACTAAAAACGTTAAAAGCTTCTCTCGTATGTTTATGGGTGATTCTTCTTTGCAAAATCTTGATCTCTCGCATTTCGATACCTCTAAAGTTACCGATATGGGCAATATGTTTAGTGGCGCAAGTAATATAACGTCACTAGATTTAGGGAATTTTAATACCGCTAATGTTGTTAATATGCAGGAAATGTTTAAGGATTGTGGTAATCTCACTAGTCTGAATGTTTCGAGTTTTGATACGACTAAGGTCACCAATATGCAAACCATGTTTGGTGGCGCTACCAAGCTCACTAGCCTCGATATCCGTAATTTTGATACTTCTAAGGTCACCAACATGCTCTCCATGTTTGGTAATCTCCGCTCAATGACCGATTTTAAAATTAGTGACAAATTTAAGACTCACAATGTGACAAATATGGCCAGCATGTTTTCAAACTGCATCCTTCTGGATGAACTTGATCTCTCGAATTTTGATACCCGAAAAGTGATTACTACTAGTGCGATGTTTAGCGGTATGAGTAATGTAAAAAAGATTATTTTAAGCCCGAATTTTCAGACTAGTAATGTTATTAATATGAACAGTATGTTTAATAATTGTAGTCTATTGCAGGAAATTGATCTTTCGAGTTTTGATACTAGAAAAGTTACAGATTTTACCAATATGTTTAATGCTTGCTCAAGCCTCACCTCGCTTGATGTCTCGACTTTTAATACCAGTGAAAGTATTAGTATGGCTGGTATGTTTAGTGGCATGCTGAATCTCACTAGTCTTGAGCTTGGACACAATTTTAATACTTCTAAGGCAAACAGTTTGTATAATATGTTCTTCAACGATCGTAAATTGGTTAGTCTGGATCTTTCGCAGTTTGATACCAGGAATGTGACAAATATGGCATCCATGTTTAGCTATATGTTTGAGTTAAAAAATCTCAACATTTCGTCCTTCGATACCAGCAAAGTAGAATCCATGTACCGTATGTTTTATAGTACTAGTAAGCTCGAAAATCTTGACTTCAGTCATCTTGACACTAGTAGCGTTCATAATATGCAAGATATTTTTTCCGGTATGGCGGCTTTATCCTCAATAAATCTCGGCGGACGTTTTTCTACGGCTAGTGTGACAGATATGCGTGGCATGTTTACAGATACGAATAGTCTTACTGAACTTGATTTAAGTAATTTTAATACTGCGAAGGTGAATAAATTTAGCAACATGTTTGCTTCCTCGCGCCCGCTCGAAACTAAATTGGAAAAAATTTACGTCAGTCAAGATTTTAACATTTCTGCTGGTACTGAATTTGATAATGTCTTTCGAAATCAGGTCAAACTACGTGGTGGCAATGGCTCTTTCCTCGTGAATCCTGCTTCTGCCGACAAAACTTGGCTTCGTATCGACCGCCCAGGCGCCAAAGGCTATTTCACCCAAAAACCATAAACGTTTAAAATCACCGAAAATGACAATTTTAAACGTTTTTGCTATAATAGAGTTATGGTTAATAATTCTCTTCGGCAAAAATTAGACTTCTTGATTGAACGTTACCGTGATTTGGTACCAAATTATGCTTCCGGAATCAGGGAACTAAGCCTCGTCGAGCTTCCAGAGATGGTCTATAATTCCAATGCCATCGAAAATTCCACTCTTACCCTCGAGGATACGGAGGATATTCTGATTCGACACCAAATTCGTACCGACCATCAAATCCGTGAGATTTTCGAGGCTACTAATTTAGCGAAAGCTATGAAGTTTCTTCTGGATAATCCTGAAACTGAAATCTCTGTGCCACTAATTCTTCAACTTCACAGCATTTTATTGCAAAATATCCGTGATGATGCTGTCGGCCGATTTCGCACTAATAAGGAGTGGGTGCGCGTGGGGAATCATATCGGTGCGAATCCGCAATTCGTCCACGGTTTTATGTCGGATTTAGTTGAAAAATATAACGCGTCAGATGACCAATATTTTCTCGATAAAATTGTCTATTTTCATGCCGAATTTGAGAATATTCATCCGTTTATCGATGGCAATGGTCGTATTGGTCGACTTTTGATTAATGAACAATTGGATTTGCTTGACTTGCCTCCTATTCTGATTCCAAATAAATCCAAAAATGAAGAATATTATCCAGCATTAGAAGAATATTCGAATTCTAATAAGCTCGATCGGTTATCGGATTTCTTTGCAAGACTTCTCATCGAGGCTCTTTACCGCCGAATCACGCGTTTAACTGCGCCGAAAATTGTCTCCGTCTCCGACTGGGCCAAGCAAAACCAAATGAGCGTCCAATCCGCTACTAATAAAGCTATCCGTGGTACCGTCCCCGCCTTTCGCCTGCGCGGCCATTGGATGATTGACGCTGATTTTCAAGCTGAAAAATACCCTGAAGAATAACATTTTTCAAATTTTTCAAGACTTTTCTTCCATTCTAGTTATGCTAAACTAAATGTAGTATAAAACGAAATTAGGGAAAATATTGTGAATCATATATTTTTGAAGCT
>CALHIA010000039.1 GCA_938030585.1 uncultured Candidatus Saccharibacteria bacterium
AAATTCAATCCGATCATTTCCGTCTCGGCACCAAATATGGTCGCACTATTTATGTCTATGGTTATCCTCGTACTCTCAGTACCGGCTGGCTCAGTCCTCTCATTAATATCGATGAGGTGCTCGATATCTCTATTTACATCTATCCGGTCGACACCACCGTCGTGATGAAAAATTTGCGTAAAAAAGTCACTCAGCTCGAAGCCGACATTTCACTTAATGCCGAAAAAGGCCGCATTCGTAACCCAGAAACTGACGCTGCCATCCAGGACGCCGAAGAGCTTCGTGATCAATTACAACTTGGTTACGAAAAATTCTTCCGTTTCGGTCTTTACGTTACGCTTTGGGCTGACTCTCTCGACGAATTAAATTACGTCCAGCACAAGATCGAAACCATGTTTGGTCAATTAATGATTTTTTCTAAGGTTGCCACTTCTCAGCAAGAGCAGGGAATGAATACCACTATGCCGATGGCCACCGACCAACTTCAAATCCGCCGCAATATGAACACTAGCGCCATCTCGACTTCCTTCCCATTCACTTCCGCCGACCTCACTCAGGAACGCGGTATTCTTTATGGTGTCAATATGCATAACCAAGGTTTAGTTATTTTTGACCGTTTCACTCTTGAAAATGCCAACCTCGTGGTCTTCGCTAAATCCGGTGCTGGTAAATCTTTCGCCGTGAAGCTCGAAGCTATTCGCTCCATGATGATGGGCACCGAAATTGTGATTATCGACCCAGAAAACGAGTATCAAAAACTTAGCGACGCCGTCGGTGGTTCTTATGTGCGTCTCTCGCTTAACTCTGATGTCCGTATCAATCCTTTCGACTTACCAAAAGTTATCGATTCTGAAGATGCTTCTGACGCTTTACGCGCTAACCTCGTTACTTTGCATGGTCTTTTCCGTCTCATGCTCGGTGGTACTCAAATCGGTCCGAACGGTCAGCCAATTTCTTCACTTTCCGCTAATGAGGAAGCTGACCTCGATCAGGCTCTTATCGATACTTACGCTCGTGCCGGCATTACTTCCGATCCGCTCACTCATCAATCCACTCCACCTACCATTATTAATCTCTATGACACCCTCGCTCATATGGGAGGTTCCGGCCCACAACTCGCCCAACGTCTTCGTAAATACGCCACTGGTACTTTTGCGGGTATTTTTTCTCAGCAATCCAATATTGATATTAATAACCAAATGGTCGTCTTCAATATTCGTGACCTCGAAGATGAACTTCGTCCAGTTGCCATGTATATCGTACTCAATCACATCTGGAATATTGTACGCGCTAAACAAAAGCGCCGTATTCTCATCGTGGATGAGGCTTGGCAACTCATGAAATATGATGACTCAGCGAACTTCCTTTTCTCCCTCGCTAAGCGTGCTCGTAAATATTATCTCGGTCTCACCACTATCACTCAGGACGTCGAAGACTTCATGAGCAACAAAATGGGTCGTGCTATCGTCATGAACTCTTCCATGCAGCTTCTCTTAAAACAATCCGCTGCTGCCGTCGATGTCTTGTCTGATGTTTTCAAACTTACCGAAGAAGAAAGAAAGCGTCTATCGAGTTTTCCAATCGGTCATGGTCTTTTCTTTGCTGGTCAAAACCACGTTCACATTCAAATTGTCGCCTCTGATACCGAAACCAGTCTGATTTCCACCAACCCAACGCGCTACGATAAAACTAATTAGTCAAACCTCTCAAGATAAAACCCCATCATAATAAAAATAACTCTGAAAAATGAGTTATTTTTTACCTAAAAATCAGTCTAATCCACTCGATTTTTTTCTCAAAATCTCCTATAATATTCTTATGTCAAAGGTCTATTACGGCGAAGATAATATTAAGCCCGATTTTTCCGTGTCGAAAAATTCGGA
>CALHIA010000040.1 GCA_938030585.1 uncultured Candidatus Saccharibacteria bacterium
CTTCCCTGCAAAGTTGAAATGTGCGATATAAAATACATATTCAAAAAGAATATTATGATATGATATCACCATTTGTAGATTTTGTCAAGAATAAAGCTTGTGCCTAGAGGTGGTAATAATTTTTTGGTTGGATTAGGATTATTGATAACCTATTGGCTTTGCTTAGCGGTTTCTTGCACGAGGGTAGCACGTAGGAATTGGCGTGAAAGATAGGTTTTTTGCACGTCTGACCAGGCGCCGGTACAGGTAATAATACTAATGGAATCTTGGCCAGTGACGGGAGATTCAAGCATGCTGGACATTTTTTCATTGGCTTCGGCGAGAGCGACGGTTTGATTTTCATAAACACGATAGGTGAGTTTGGTGCCATCACCCATTTCAATCTGAATCTGGTCGCCGGCTACTAGATTATCTAGGTGTTTAAACACGCCGGCTGCAGTCGGTCCACCGTTATGACCGACGAAGAGTGCAGTTTTACCGGTGAGTGGGGGGAGGGTGCCGGTATACCATCCCACATCAAAAATGCTATTTGGCGTACTAATGGCACCTTTCCCGGTGAGGCCGACCGGTAATATGCGGGCGTTTTTTACGCCTAATTTTTCAATACTCATGAAACGAGGTTTATCGTAGGCTACGGAATAGGAATTAGTTTTATCTTCGGAGATCGGAGTTTCATCCACGGAAGCTTGATCGGTTTCGAGATCGAGGTTCGATTTAGGTAACATTCTTTCGCTACCTTCTTTGGATTTATAATAATGATCTTCCCAGAAATAGAGGCGTGCGGTAACAATGATAAAAACCAGAGCCAAGATAATAAATGGTAGATTGATGAGGATTTTAGATTTTGATTTAACTTCGAGAGACATCCCACCCAGCTTTCTTATTTATAATCATCGTAAGTTACCATAAGGGCGCGTGAATCGAGTTGACGGAGGTTTTCGAGGGCTACGGTCACCACGATGAGAAGTCCGGTACCGGAAAGGGAGAGACCCATCGGAGCGTCGCTGAGCATGATGGCGACATAGTCAGTGATGAATGGAATCATGGCAATAAAGCCGAGTACAAGAGCGCCAAATAGATTGAGGCGAGTCATGACTTTTTCTAGGTAATTTGCCGTGGTCATACCTGGGCGAACCCCCTCGATGAAGCCACCTTGCTTTTGGAGGTTATCAGCGATTTCTTTGGTGTTAAAAATAATGGAGGTGTAGAAGTAGGTAAACAACACTACCAAGATGAAGTAGAGAGCTGGGTAGATAAACCAACGTGCATTAATACCATTTGGATAGAGGGTCTTAAAATTGGAAGCGTTTGGCATGGTGAAAATTTCACTAATAGTTTTAGCCATAGCATTTCCTTTATCCATACTGGAGATGAGCTGTCCGACGAGAGCTGGGAGCGAGAGGAAGGCGGTAGCAAAGATAACTGGGACCACACCGGCAGAGATTAGCTTCAAAGGAAGAATTGATTTGATGCCGCCATAGGCGCTATTGCCATGGATACGCTTGGCGTAATTGATGGTGATAATGCGCTGAGCTTCGTTTAGCTTGACGAGCCAATAAAGAATCAAAATTACGACGACTAAAAGTGCAAGTGCGACCCAGAAAAGGACTGGATTCACTGGTAATTCTAGCCAACCAAAGAGGTTAAGTGAGCCATTTTTGGTATCGAAAAGTTGCTGGCCGAGTGAACCGAGGGTGCTTGGAAATTGGGAAATAATACTAGCAAAAATAATCATGGAAAT
>CALHIA010000041.1 GCA_938030585.1 uncultured Candidatus Saccharibacteria bacterium
CGATACCCCTCAAGTCGCTTCTCCAACATCCATTCCGGCTCGTTTTTATCGGCGGAAATGGCACGTACCACGTTCTCGTCGATGCCTTTCTTCGCCGCTTCGCCCGCGAAGTCCGTATCATGCCAGCCATAGGTGTAGTCACCGAACTGCTGGATGATTTCATCATCCTGTTTGATCTTGTCTTCGTTCACACGCGAACGATCAGCCACATACTGACTCATCTCCACGTCAGCCGCGGCGTTAGGCGCTTGGTTTTCTGCCACCGTACGCTGCCTCCATTCACTGATTAGTACCTATGACAACCTAACAGAATGCATGGCTAAATACCAGTGACCCATTCGAAATTCGGCTTCCGACCAACGTGATGTATATAACAAAACGGGGAGCCGATTTATCGACTCCCCCGAATGCCTTCACTTAGCGTGCCTGCTGGTGGTCAAGTGCGGCCTTGACCAAACCCGCGAACAGCGGATGCGGCTTGGTCGGGCGGGACTTGAATTCAGGATGAGCCTGGGTCCCGATGTAGAAGGGATGCGCGCTCTGAGGCAGCTCCACGAATTCGGTCAGTTCGCCGTCGGGCGAGGTGCCGGAAATGACCAGGCCGGCCTCTTCCAGCTGCTGCTTGTAGGCTACGTTCACTTCATAACGATGGCGATGGCGTTCCACAATATTAGTTTTTCCGTAAATTTTAGCTGTTTTACTTCCCTTGACCAATTTCGCCGGAAAATCTCCGAGACGCATACTGCCACCCGTCGACTCCTTCCCCTCCTGGCCATCCATCAGATAAATCACGTTTTCTTTAGTTTCTTTATCAAATTCTTCCGAATTCGCCTGCGTCAGTCCTGCTCTTCTCGCACTCGCGATACATGCCACTTGCATCCCTAAACATAATCCGAGATAAGGCACGTCGTGATCCAAAGCATAATTTGCTGCCGCGATTTTCCCCTCCACCCCACGATTACCAAAACCGCCCGGCACCACTAGACCATCGACTTCCGACAACATTTTTTCATCAACTTTTTCTGCGTTAATCCAACGCAAATCCAAATTCACGTCATTCCAAGCCGCCGCTGCTTTCAATGCTTCCGTTACACAGATATAAGTATCTTCATTCCCCACATATTTTGCCACCAAACCCACCTTCACGGTTCGCGCATTTTTCTGTGCTCGCTTTTTGGAAAATTCCTCCCAGTCCGACATATCTGGTTCTTTGTCGTCTCCCACGAAATCATTCAGAATTTCCAGCACTCCAGATTTCAAAACATTAAACGACACATCGTACACCGAATCAATGTCAGGTAAATTCAATACTGCTTCATCCGCAATTCCCGAAAACTTCGCAATTTTTTCACAAATTTCACGTGGCGCTGGCTTCTCCGTACGGCACACCACTACATCTGGAATGATTCCAAATCCACGCAAATCTTTTAACGCATTTTGCGCCGGTTTACTCTTCAATTCTTTCGAAGTATTAATCCACGGCACGTAAACCACGTTCACATAAAGACAATTTCGGCGTCCCACTTTATTTCCGAACAACCTAATCGCTTCAATAAATGACAGACCTTCATAATCCCCTACTGTACCACCAATTTCCACGATATGAATATCCGAATTTTTCGAAGCATTCATAATCTTTTCCTGCACTAATTCGGTAAAATGCGGCACCAACTGTACGGTTTTTCCATGAAAACCTCCGGCGCGCTCTTTTTCAATCAGCTCCTTAAAAATCGAGCCCGAAAGTGTAATTGAATAGCGGCTAGTTTCAAAATCCAAAAAGCGTTCATAGTGGCCCAAATCCAAATCGGTTTCCACGCCATCATGCGTCACATAACACTCACCGTGTTCCACTGGATTCAAAAGCCCCGCATCCACGTTTAGATATGGATCACACTTTTGCATCGTCACCTTGAAACCCTTGGCCTTCAAAATAGCACCAATCGAAGCCGCCGTAATTCCCTTACCGACCCCTGAAAGTACTCCGCCGGTTACGAAGATGTACTTACATTTATTCTTCTCTTTTTGTTTTTCGTCTTTATTTTTCATGGGACACCTCTCCTTTCGCCCACTCCATTAACTTTTACATACCTTCATATTAGCATAAACATTAAATAAAAATAGTCTATTTTCTCAGACTTTTCTTCATTTTCTCCCTAAATTCTGTTATAATATAGAAAATTGTTGGAAGTGTGTCCGAGTGGTTTAAGGAGCACGCCTGGAACGCGTGTATGCGGGGAACCGTATCGGAGGTTCGAATCCTCTCGCTTCCGCCAGATTTAAGAAATGACTAGTTTACTAGTCTTTTTTTAAATCTAACGAGAGGGATAAGAACCGTAGGTTCGCCCGGACGACGAAGCGAGTGACAAAATAAAAGTTTACTTTTATTTTTTTGAGCGAGGAGGAACGGAAGGATTTTGCGAAGCAAAAGCCTAATCCTCTCGCTTCCGCCATTAAAATAAAATAGACCCAGAGGGTCTTATTTTATTTTAATTATTTTTAGCGATTCCCTTTGTTGTGCAAGAAATATACCAGCGCCGAAATAAATGAACCAATCGTCATCATGCTTCCAAGCACAATAATCGCGGTAGCCGTTGCGGCGATTCCCATGTCTGTCATATGAGTCATGCGACTATAAAGAAATAATGCTGCTTCATTATTCGTCACATCCGAGACATTCTCCTCTTCTGAGTTCTCGCAAAGTCGGGCATTTTTTAAGACTACTTTTTCCAATCTTTCACTTTTATCAAAACAAATTGCTGGCACATTATCCACTTCGACCCCTGCACGCATTGCAGTCTTAATTTGATTCACACCCCAGACTGTCAAAACCCCGGACACTAATCCTAAAATTAATAATAAACCAGTATTTAATCCTACAAATCGTTTTTTATTTTCTCTTCCCGCCATTTATTCTCCTTATGGTTATCTGCCTTCATTATATAATAAATAACCTGAAAAAAAGATTGCACTTTCCCGCAATCTTTAATCCCCCATTTTATTTCGCGTCAGCCGAAGTTTCCGTTTTAATTTCTTTCGGCACCACAATCTGACTACGCAGATATCTCTGGAAACTTGTGTAATTATATAGCGAACCTTCTGAATAAGTCGAAGCACCCGCCGGAATTACCACACTCGATAACCCAATTCTCCCCGTACCAAATTGATCAACCGTCGAAATTGGCTGAATCCCCCCTTCTAATTTCGTACCAAAATCAATCAAAGTCCTTACCTCTGACATCACAATATTAGTTCGCAGATTGTCCCCCAGCCCATCAATAATACTCATCACCTTACCCGGATTCATCAAAATTCCAATACTCGAAACCTTATTTTTAATCGCATTCATAATCCTCTGCTGATTAATTTCGCGGTCAAAATTACTCCTCGAAAGACCATAATCCCCTGGCGCACAGGCTGCATTGCGGGCTCTCGCAAGTTTCATCGCTAGATCCCCATTCATGTTATAGTACATGCCTTTTTTTAAATCGATATTTTGGCAGGAATCGTGAATCCCATCCTCGTCGTCCGCATAAACATCCACATCGATTCCCCCAATTTTATCCACGATCATCTTTACTGCGCCCCAGTCTACCGCCACGTAGTAATGCATCGAAAGACCCGTCACTTCAGAGATTTTTTTCGCAAAATATAACGAAGCTGCTTCTTTTGCGCTAGTTCCGTTCATTGTATTTCTATATTCTTCCAGCGCACAAAGATAGGTTGCATTAATTTTTCCTCGACTTCCCACCGTACAACTCATTGGTTCACTGCCAGGCACTGAATAATTCACCCATAAATCACGTGGCACACTAAAAACTTTCGCCGTTTTGTATTCCTGATTAATCGAAGCCACCAAAATTGAATCGGTCAACTCTTGTCCACCGTGGCCTTTTGCATCTTCCGAAGTACCAAAAATCAAAAAATTCGTCTGCCCATTTTCGTCCTTTTTTAATTCCGAACTGATTAAAATATCCATCGGATTACCCTTAAACACCGCGGTCGAATGAGAAAGCAACATATACATCAAAGTGATTGCCGTAATAATTAAAACCAAAATCACCGACAATGTAATCATCACGATTTTTGCCCAAAGTGGCACCTTGTTCTTGTCTGATTTTTTTGTCGTTGGTTTTTTGGCTTTTACATCAAGTTCCGCTTCTGCTTTTTTTGAAATAGTTTCTGCATTTTCTGGAATCGCTTCCGCTTTTTTTGATTTCGCTTCTGCTTTTTCTAAAACCGCTTCTGCTTTTTTCGATTCCGCTTTTGCTATTTTTCCAGTTTCTTTTTTCGGCGTTACGTTTGAGTCAACTTCATTCGAAACTGCTTCTGCTTTTTCTACCGAATTTTTAACCTCAGAAAAATTCTTCACCACCATTTTTTTCTTACTGTGATTATGATTTTTCTTTTGGTTTACCCCACTTTTCTTCGACTTTTTTTTCTTTGCCATAAAAACCCAATAAATTTCTACATAATCATAACATATTTTTCTTTTTAGTTTATAATAAGACTAATGGCACAAGAGGTAAACAATCAACAAACATCCCCAAATAATTTGATCGAACTGCATGATATTAATCGTGTTTTTGGTATCGGCGAAGCGGAATCCTACGCATTGCAAAATTTCTATTTACAGGTCAAACCTGGCGAATTTATCATGATTATGGGTCCGTCCGGTTGTGGTAAAACTACATTACTTAATATTCTCGGTTTTCTCGATCACCCTACCTCTGGTCAATATTTCTTAAATCAAACCCCGACCTCTCATTTTAGCAGTCGTCGTCTTGCTAAACTTCGTTCCCAAAAAATTGGTATTATTTTCCAGGAATACAACCTCATTCCTACACTCACCGTTCTCGAGAATGTCGCTCTACCTCTTATCTACGCTGGCGTCAGCCACACTAAAGCTATCATTAAGGCTTCTGAAACTCTAAAAAATTTCGATCTTCAAACCAAAGAATATTACTACCCGTACCAACTTTCTGGTGGTCAAAAGCAACGTGTCGCCATCGCTCGCGCTCTGGTCGCTAATCCGGAAATTATTCTTGCCGATGAACCGACCGGTAGTCTTGACACCAAAAGTTCTGAAGCCGTGATGCAAGAACTTCATCGTGTCCACCAAGCCGGTAATACTATTATTATGGTGACCCACAACCCAGCCCTCACCAAGTACGCCACCCGTGTCCTTCATATGATCGACGGCTCAATTGACCGTGATTTCAAATTCGTCGCCGACCATAATCTGCCAGAACGCATTGATATTCATTTCAATTCCAAAACCTCTAGACCAGAAGCTCCTCAAGTTATTAATACTGAAGCACCTCGCGTCACTAAACCAGAAACCCCTCGCGTTACTAAACCTGAGATACCTCGCGTTGCACCAGAACCAAAACCTGAAATTCCTCGTCCCAAAGTTACCCGTAGCCCAGAATCCACCGTTAATCCTTTTGAACCAAAATTCATTCCGAATACTCCAGAAAAACCTTTCGATAAACCCCTCTCTTACAATCTTGGTACCGTTTCTGAACTTCCAAATTCTACTAAAAAGTCAGCCTCTACTCCAGTCAAGGAATACTTCCCTCCTGTTAAAACTGAAACCGAACCAGTTGAGCCTGCAGTTTCTGAAAATGAACCAGAAAAGACTGAACGTGTTTCCCAAATTGCCACCATTACCCCAATCAAACGTAATAAATCTAACTCCGCACTCAAATTTAATCTTAATTTCGGCAAAAAATCCACTAAAAATAATTCCGCACACACCAAGTCTCACTCTAAAAAATCTGCAAAAAAGAAAGGTCATAAATAATGTCATTGTTGCTTCGCACGAATTACGCCATCGCCCGCTCTTCCTTGAAGCGTCAAAAATTGCGTACATTTCTCACCTCTCTTGGCATCGCCATTGGTATCGCTAGCATCGTCTATACTTTTGGCATTATCGGCAGTTTCAAAAATCTCGTTAAGGCCGAAACTAACGACTCCCTCCTGGTACTCCAACAAAAATCCGATGAAGCCACCGATATTTCCTCCATCCTCGCTGCCAAACCCCTCGTCTCTTCCCCTTTTAATAAAGAAACTGTTGAACTTGTCCAAAAATCTATCAACACCACTGCCGCTATCTCACCTTTTGCCCCTATCACCTGTAATCTTTCCGGTGATAATCTCGTCGCTAATGGCAACATTCTTGGTCTCAACGAATCCGCCCTCAAAACCCTCGGCCTCAAAGTCAAAACTGGCTCTTTTCAAAGTGATGCCAGCCTCAAAACTATTGTCCTAGGCCATAATCTTTCTCTTCAACTTTTTGGCACTGCCGAAAGTATTGGCAAAACCGTGAATATCAAAGGTGAACGCTACATTGTCACTGGTGTCCTCGAAAATCGAGATAATACTCGCAATTTTACTCGCTTTAATTTCAACCAAGTCGGTCTGGTGAATTTCGACCAACTAGCCACCTTTAATCCAGTTATCGAAAAAATTCTTATCCAACTACCAGATCATACCACTATGCTTTCTGTAAAAGATTCTCTAAATAAAAAACTTTCTGAAAATCCTAACCTCGCCGGCACCTTCCAACTCGCATCCGAAGAACAAATTTCTCATCCCGCTTCTTCCAATGTAAAACTTATCACCGTTCTACTTTCCATTATCGCAATTATTTCTATCATTGTCGGCTCGATTAGTATTACCAGTATTATGATCGCTACGGTCACCGAACATACTCACGAAATCGGCGTCCGAAAAGCCATCGGTGCCACCCACTTTAATATTTTCCTACAGTTTATTTTCGAATCCATCCTACTCAATCTCTCCGGCGCCGTACTCGGTTTCATTATTGGTTATGCCGCACTTCTCGTCACCGCCTTT
Organism: uncultured Candidatus Saccharibacteria bacterium; assembly: GCA_938030585.1. GTDB lineage: Bacteria > Patescibacteriota > Saccharimonadia > Saccharimonadales > Saccharimonadaceae > Nanosyncoccus. The sequence goes on from CALHIA010000041.1 coordinate 6,859, forward strand.
CTCACCGAATTCAAAATTTATTTCTCTCCGGAAATCCCTGCCATCGCTCTCGGCGTCGCCCTTTTCACCGGCTTTATTTCTGGTACCATCCCATCACTCAAGGCGGCAGGCAAAAACCCTATTGATTCCATCAAACAACCAAATCGATAAAACCATTCTTCCCTGTTCGTGGTATAATTTACTCATGAAAATTTTGGGTATCGAAACTTCTTGTGACGAAACTGCCGCCGCCATTGTCGAAAATGGCGATCAAATTTTGAGTAATGTCGTAGTTTCTCAAATCGATATCTTCGCGAATTACGGTGGCGTAATTCCTGAAATCGCTGCCCGCTCTCATCTCGAAGCCATCCTGCCAGTCATTCATCGTGCCTTCACCGAGGCTGGATTAAAAC
>CALHIA010000042.1 GCA_938030585.1 uncultured Candidatus Saccharibacteria bacterium
GGACCCATAGATGACAGACGACGCTTGTGAGCAAGCTCGCCGAATGGGTTGTAAGAATCCATTAGCTGAGAAAGCTGAGAGGTACTAAAGAATTCACGAACTGCAGCCACCACTGGACGTGGGTTAAGCAGCTGAGATGGTGTGACTTTTTCTTTAGCGTCAACCATAGACATACGGTCTAAGATATTACGTTGCAAACGAAGCATACCAAGACGGAATTGACGTTGGACAAGTTCACCAACCATACGCACACGGCGGTTAGAGAGAGAGTCGATATCGTCAGCAGGCTCTTGAGTGTTATTCAAGCGAATGATTTCGGCGATAATCGCTACGAGATCATCCATTTGCAAAGTACGGTGAGTACTGTCGTTAGGGGTGTCGAAACCAAGACGTTGGTTAATCTTGAAACGACCAACACGAGAGTAGTCATAACGCTTGTAGTCGAAGAAGGTACGTTCGACCATGGAACGAGCGTTTTCGACGGTAGCCAAGTCACCTGGGCGGAGACGACGATAAACTTCGAGAAGGGCAGCAGCTTGAGAGCTGGTAGTGTCCTTATCGATGGTGGAGTCGATGTAATTAATCGCACCAGTGTCGACATTTTCGAATTTCGCCTTAATATCAGCATCCTTCACAACGCCAAGAGCGCGGAGAAGGGTAGTAACTGGGATTTTACGACGGCGGTCGATTTTTACATAGATACAACCATTTGGCGCGGTCTCGAATTCAAGCCATGCACCACGACCTGGAATCACCTTAGCGCCGTAATAGCGTTTCATGCCAATGGTTTCGGCGGTGAAAAAGACACCAGCTGAACGAATCAACTGAGAAACAATCACACGCTCAGTACCATTAATAATGAAGGTGGCACGGTCAGTCATCCATGGATAATTACCGAAGTAAATTTCCTGCTCGACGACTTCGCCGGTTACTTTGTTTTGAAGTTCTGCTTTGACGTGCAAAGGAGCTTCGTAGGTTTCAAGATTATATTTGGCTTCCTGAATGGTGTGCTTTGGAGCCTTAAATTCATAATCTTTAAACTTTAGTGACAATTTCTGACCAGTATAGTCATCAATTGGATTGAGTTCGGTGAAAACTTCGCGTAGACCCGAACGTACAAATTCTTCCCAAGAATCTTTCTGATGTGCAGTAAGATCAGGGATAGGCAATTTGTCTCCTTCAGTGAAAAAGACACGATTGCCATCTGGAATGGTACTATTTTTACTCACTTTTCCCTCTTATTTAGTGTTGATAATCTTTAGCGCCGAAGATTACTGCCACTTATGTCTTTCCACCTCGCTAAAATAAAAAGACATGTTTATAGTAGGCACACTACTTCTTGTAGCCATTTTAACGCATTTTAGGGATTTTTTCAAGGGGCATTTCTGAGTTTTAGAATCAAAAAACCACCTGATTTCGGGTGGGATTTTTGAACATATAAGCTCTCAACTTGTTTATGTAAGCCGACTCGCAGTTAGGCTTCGTTCAAAAATTGAACTATCATTAGTATAACCATTATGATATTGAATGTCAAGAGAATTTAGCAAGAAAAATACCCCATTTTCTGGGGGCATTTTCGGTAATTACAAATTAATTCTGTATAACCTATTAGACTTCGAGATCATCGAGATCGGCAAGTTCAGCGCGAGTTTTTTCGGCAAGGCCGTCATTCTCTTCTTCAGCTTCATCATCGTAATCAGCGACTGAACGAGCGGCAGTAGGTTCACCTTCACCGTCTAATTCATCGGTGTTAACAATCTTGAGATTGTAACGGGCATCGTTCTTCGTACCAAGAGCGCGAAGAAGGGTGCGGATAGACTGAGCGGTAGCACCACGGCGACCAATGACGCGGCCGACATCTTCTGGATCTACAGAAAGTGAAAGCAAGACACCTTTTTCATCAATTACACGATTGATAGCGACTTTTTCTGGATTACTGACGAGAGTTTTTACGATAAATTCGACAAATTGTTGGTCAATGGTTGACATAGGTTCTCCGGTTAAGTTTATGGTTATATTATAGCACTTTTGGTGAAAAAACGCCCCTCTTCGGAGCGTTTTTTAAGAAATTAAGCTTCAGCTTCTTCTTTTGGTTGATTCTTGCGAAGCTTATCTGCGTGCTTTGGAGCTTTTTGCTTCTTGGTAGGTTCTTTGACCCAGTCAGGAAGCTTCACACCTTCGAGCTTCAAGATGCGAGCTACACGGGTAGATGGTTGAGCACCATTCTTTAGATAGAATTCAATTTTTTCTTTGTCTAAAGTGGTCTTTTTGGTTTCTGGGTTGTAATTGCCGACCTCAGCCACAACGCGTCCAGAAAGTGGATGACGCTGGGATTCTTGGACGACTAGTCGAAATGTTGGGTAGTGAGTACGACCATTACGCTGCATACGAATCGCGAGCATGTTTTCTCCTTAATTAATTTTAAATATTTTAACTGATTTTTTGAAAAATTGCAAATTACTTGCGAAGAGTGAGGCGACCAGTGGCAGGAAGCTGATTACCGAGGTGTTTTTTGTAATACTTAATACCTTCGGCGGCGGCATTGGATTGAGCTTCTTGCTTGCTATGTCCGGAACCGGTACCACGAATGTGGCCCGCGACCACCACATTAACCGAGAAGACACGGTCATGATCTGGACCCTCTTCCTTAATCACGTGATATTGTGGGGTAGCGCCATCGGTCTTTTGGGCTAATTCCTGCAGATAACTCTTGGAATCACGCCATGATTCATTGATGATAATCTCATCCATTTTGGTAAGGATATGTTGATAAATAAATTGCTTAGCACGAAGATAGCCCTGATCAAGATAGATTGCACCAGTCACCGCCTCGAAACAGTCAGCAATAATCGAGGCATGAGTGCGATCACTTCCGAGTTTTTCACCTTTCGAGAGGCGAATGAGATGGAGATAGCCGATTTCAGTGGAAGCACGACCAATTGATTCAGTGCGCACCAAGGCGGAACGCCAAGCAGTCATAATCCCCTCCGGCTCAGTAAAATTACGATAGAGAAAATCAGAGGTGACGAGCTCTAAAATCGCATCGCCGAGAAACTCGAGACGTTCATTATGCTCGATGTGGGCCTTTTTATGTTCATTGACATAACTTCGGTGAGTAAGCGCGGTGATAAAAAGTGAGATATCCTTAAATTCGATACCCATTTTTTCTTTGGCGAAGTCGGCGTAGAGAGCTTTAGTATCGGCGGTAAATTCTTCAGCGTTTTGGGGCTGCTTTTTGGTTTTATTGATTGCCACCTCATCAATATGCTGTCTAATGTCCGCGATGTTAATTTGATAATCAGCAAGATTTATTTCTTGTTCCATAACTACTTTCTTGGGAATCTTTTGGATACTTGAACTGTTTCAAGTATCCTGAGAAACTCAAATTTATTTAATATTCTCCTTGACGGATGCGTTTTTTGGCAATGAGCATGAGTTTTTCAATATCTTCATATTCAATCACATTGATCGCATCCTGAAAACTAAACCATTTGATGCCATTCATCCATTTTTCTTTGGTTGGGCGTTCCGTAGTATCAAGTGAACGTACGAGATAAATTTGCGTAGTCATCAGTACTAATTTATCAATTCGACGATACTTGAAGTGGATTTTCCCGAGCCAAGAGAGAACTTGGATGTGGTTCAGACCGGCTTCTTCGCCAATTTCGCGAATGGCGGTCTGTTTTGCGGTCTCACCCGGCTCGATATGTCCTTTTGGGATAGTCCAACGGTTCTTTGAGTCTTGGATGAGTAAAACTTCAATATCTTTTTTATCTTTAGTCAATCTAAAAACGATACCACCAGAGGTCGGTTCGCGGACAATTTCTTTGATAGTTGGTTTTTTCTTGAGAATTTTTTGTTGAAGTTTTTTAAGATTGGAGTCGCGAGAATTTCGAGTCTTTGGGGTAAATGCGCGACGAGAATCAGTTTTGGCCTTTGGTTTAGTCTTCTTGAGGTTTTTCACCTTCGACTGAACTGGTCTTTGATTGTTCATTTGTTCCTTCAGATTTCTCGAACCCAAGCTGTTTATAAGCGGTACCGAGAACACCATTGACGAACTTGGACGAATTTTCCGAGCCAAAAGCCTTAGCTAGCTCAACGGATTCATTGATAGCAACTTTTGGTGGCACAGCTTGAGCTTCAAGCTCATAAAGCCCGAGGCGCAAAATATTACGGTCAATTGCGGCAATAGATGCAAGTGGCCATTCTGGTGCCAAGGGATGTAATTCTTGGTCAAGTTTTTCTTGATGTTCCAAAATACCTTTGGTGGTATTGATAATAAAATCAGTATCACCAACGGCTTTAACGTATGGTTCGATATTTTTTGCGATAATAACATTAATGTCGGCTGTAGCGTCGCCCGCCAAACTTCTCACCTCGTATTCATAGAGGCTTTGAAGGATAATAATTCTGCCAAGGTGCCGATTACTTGCCATTATTTTTCGCTTTTCTTTGTCTTTTTAGTAGCTTTAACTGCAGTTTTAACAGTTTTAACTTTAAGATTTGGGGTTTTCTTAGCAGTTTCGAAAGCCTTAACAGGTGATTTCTTGTTAACTGCACGAGCTAAGACAAGACGAAGGTGACTACGGCGTAGACCAGTCTTTCTTGGGCTGCTTTGCTTTTTAGGTTCAGGCATTAAATGCTCCTTGTTAATATATAAATTTGTATTATTGTACTATAAAAACCAATGGTTTGCAAGAAAAAATCAGAGCGGGTGAGAGATTTTTTTGTGATTTTTTGAGAAAAGTTTTTAGATTTAGGCCACGATGCTGACGAGGCGAGTATTTGGTGGGAAAATAATTTTTCGTGGCCCACCATTTAGGTACTTCTTTACATTTTCATCAGCGAGTGCGAGTTTTTG
>CALHIA010000043.1 GCA_938030585.1 uncultured Candidatus Saccharibacteria bacterium
GAAACTGCCTCCAATCAAATCATTCGTAATATGATTTTTGCCCTCGAAACCTACGAATAAGAGCGGTCTTTATGATAAAATCAAAACAGGGGGATTTTGATTTATTAAATAATTTTGTTAATTTTGTAAAACTGCCGGTATGATGAAGATATTGGCGTCGACAAATAGAAAGTGAAGTCAAATGTTTATTCCGATAGCACTCAGTATTATTGCTGGTATTGTTTGTGGTTCCGGTTTTGTCCTGGTCTATAACAAAAAGAACGAATCTGGTGGCAAGGCTAAGGCCGAAGATCTTATTCGCAAAGCCAAAAATGAGGCTGCCGACATCGTTCTCAAAGCTAAAAAAGAAGCCGGCAGCATTGCTGACAAATCTCAACAAGAAGAAGAGGCTCGTCGCAAAGATTGGCGCCAAACCGAAAAGCGTCTCTCTGAGCGTGAAACCTCACTCGATAATCGTTTTGATCAATTAGAAAAACGTTCGGAAAAATTAACCAACAAAGAACGTGAAATTGATGATTTGAAACTCGAAATTCATCAGATCCGCGACAAACAGCAAGAAAAGTTGGAAAAAATTGCTGGCCTCACCAAGCTTGACGCTAAAGATAAGCTGATCAAGATGACCGAGAAAGATATCAAGGATGATCTCGTCGGCTTGATTACCAAAGAGCAAAAAGAACTTCGCCGCGATATCGATGAAACTGCTCAGGCCCTGCTAGTTACCGCTATGGAACGTATGTCTTCTGAGGTTACCGCTGACCGTACCGTCACTGCTTTGAAATTGCCAGATGACGAAATGAAGGGTCGCATCATCGGTAAGGAAGGTCGCAACATTCAGGCCCTCCAGCGTGCCACTGGTGTGGATATTATGGTCGACGATACTCCTGGTATGGTGGTACTTTCTTCCTTCGATCCGATTCGCCGCCAAGTTGCACGCTACGCTTTAGAGCGTTTGATGAAAGATGGCCGTATTAATCCATCCAGTATCGAAGATGCCGTCGCTAAGGCTGAACGCGAAATTGAAAAAGAAGTTGTGCGTGCCGGTGAAGACGCTGCCCGTGAAGTCGGCGTGATTGGTATCCCGCACGAAATTTTACATTTGCTTGGTGAGCTTAAATTCCGTACTTCCTATGGTCAAAATGTTTTACTGCACTCGATTGAGATGGCGCACATGGCCGGTATGATCGCCGAAGAAATTGGTGCCGATGTGCGTGTCGCTAAGACTGCTACTTTGCTTCACGATGTCGGTAAAGCCGTCACTCATAAAATCGAAGGTAAGCACGCTGAAATTGGTGCTGAACTTGCCAAAAAATATGGTATCTCCGATCAAATTACTCACGCTATCGCCGCTCATCATAACGATATTGAGCCAACTACCGTCGAAGCTATTATCGTGAAGATTGTTGATGCAATTTCCGCTGCTCGCCCAGGTGCCCGCAATATTTCCGCCGAGAATTTCGCTGAGCGCATGAAAGAGCTAGAAAATATTGCTACTGGCTTTAATGGTATCGATAAGGCTTATGCCATTTCTGCCGGTCGTGAAATTCGCGTGATTGTCGAACCAAAGCAAATCGATGATCTCACCGCCTTGAAATTAGCTCGTGACATTGCCGAAAAAATCGAAGCTACTATGAGCTACCCAGGTGTGATTAAAGTTAATGTGATTCGTGAAACTCGCGCCATCGAATACGCCAAGTAATTTTTCCTCACTATAAAAACAAAAAAATAACCCACTTATCAGGGTTATTTTTTATTTGCCATAAGCACTTTTATATGATATTATGCGAATAACGGGGAAGAAAATCAAAACTGTAAAATAAAAAGGAAAATATGGCACAAACAAAAATATCAAAGCCGCAATCTAGCAGCGATAAAAAGCTCTATATTGCCGTAATTGTCTGCATTGTTTTAGTGATTGCAAGCTTTGTTGCTAATATATTATTAATAAAATACGCATTTGATGCACTAGACACTGATTATCATAGATATGTAGAACAGACTCAATCTTATCTCCGCGAGGTTAATCTTCGTGTTCAAAATGATCCTAAAAATGAAAAAGAAATAGAAAAACTTAACGATATAAATACGAATCATCGTGGATTAAGGTAGAAATATGACGCAAGTAAAAACATCAAAATTTAAAACTAATAGCAATAGTAAGCTCTTTGTTGCTGTAGCAACTTGTATTGTTTTAGTTGTTGCTGGCTTCATTGGTAGCTACATTATATTGAGGGAATCATACGTAAAACTAAACATTGATTATCAGAGACATTTTAATCGAATTCAATTTCGCGTTCGTGAAATAAATTTACGCCTTCAAAATGACCCTAAAGATAAAGAAGCAATTGAGATGCTTAACGATACGGTTGAGAATGACGACCAGCCATATTCAAAAAATTCAATATATTACGACATCGACTACAAGAAAAAATAATTATTAATAACCAAAAAGACTGGAATCTCTCCAGTCTTTTTTTATAAAGTATGATATTATTATTCTAGAAACCCCTAGTGTTTAGTTCTTTTTAGAAAGCGAGGTAGCTTATGTTTAGAAAGCTGAAAAGTATCATTTTTGCCACTCTTTTACTTACGCCCACTGTGATGCCCATAACCTCATTGGCGATATCAGGAACCATTACGGATTATACTCCAAGTGGATACATAGCCGGTGTTTGGGTAGAAGTTAAAGGTGGTGATTCTGGCTGGGCTTATATCAGGCCCGCAGAAAGTCGACAGAAGGTTAGCTGGTATTATGATACTGACGGACTACCCTTTTGCCTACATATCGGAATCGGCGGAAGCCCTGAAAATGGGATTATAATGTCCACACACAGACGTTTGTGGATGACGGTAAACGATTCTATATTGATGTGTATTATCAAGCAGGTAGTTGGTTTGTTCCGTCACGTTATGCCGTAAGAAGCTAGTACTAGATAATAACTACTTCACGTTTTATATCCTGAGCAAGATAAAAAACTGCTCAATAAACAAGAATAAAGGATAACATTATGGGACAAATAAAAGCCGTAAAAACACAATCTAAGACACATGCTTTAAAAATTATTGCTATTGTAGCGGCTTTTGTCATGGGTGGTCTGATGCTCTATATGAACGCTATGATATTGTATAATATCTCATTATTGATGGAGTTAGAGCAGAAGCATTACGGTTCAATTCTTCGAAACACTGATATTATTAACTATAAAGTTACAAATGATGAACAATCTCGTCAGTGGCTGAAAGATTTTTACGACATCGACTACAAGAAAAATTAATTATTATAACTCAAAAAAAGACTGGAATCGCTCCAGTCTTTTTATTTAATAAGTATAATTTCATGGTAAGCTTTTTGCTTTCGCAAAATCTTTCCATTTTGCGTCGATCAAATAAAGAAAATAAATTTTCTTTATTTTTCCTCCTTGAATGGTCTGGGTGACCAGATTCGAACTGGCGTTTACCCCTTGGGACGTTCCGCCAGT
>CALHIA010000044.1 GCA_938030585.1 uncultured Candidatus Saccharibacteria bacterium
GATTCTGCTGTTTTTAGAAACCAAATTGCCTCTCAAAACACTAGTTCCAGCCAAAACGCCCTACAATCTCTCGAAAATTCTAGCGCTGTCGCGAATTCTGAGACTAATTCTTTAGCCAATCTTCGCGATCTTGAACAAAAATCTTTCTATACCGGCTCTGGTAATTTCCAAAATCAAAATCGACTTTCTAGTAAAGAAAAAGCTAAAAAACTCAAAAAATACGCCCCTCTCATTGGTCTTATCGTCCTCCTTTTTGGTGGACTTTTCAGTGTTATTTTTGGCATCTCCAATATTGCCAATCATATCGAAACTCTCATCACCCGTGCCACTGATACCATGTTCGGTACCTATTCCGCCACCTCACTTCAGATGACTAAGGAATACATGCAGAAAAAGCATGGTAAATTTCCAGATTATCTAAAACAACGTCTCGCTAAAAACGATATTGAAGTTCAGGAAAAATCCAACGAATATGTGCTAATCTACAATAATAAAACTATTACCGCTGATAAGCTTAAGGCTGTATATGATTCCGATCAAAAATTTCAATTAGCCTTCACTAAATCCAAGCGAGGTCGCACTGCTAACTTTTTCGACCCAGGTGCCGCTGCTACTTTTAGTTCCATTAAAGTTACTCGAAATCTTTTTAAATCTTTTAAACGCACCGACGATAAAGCTGCTGATGAAAAAGCCTTCCTAGAAACTGATATTGATCAATATAAAGGCCACGGCGCTGAAGGTCGCTATGTCACCGAAGAGGAAAAATCGAAAACCGATGAAGATGGTAATACTAAAACCGTAGTTGAAAATGAACCTCAATCCGTTGAGAGTAAATCTTACAACTCTGACACTCCAGACGTTGATACCGATGGCCAAAAACCAAGTTCCATTGAAACCGAAAAAGCTAACCTAAAAACCGCCAACACCAAAGCTCAAAAATTTATCGACGGTTTATCCGTAGTAGCTGGCGGAGCAACTATTGGTTGTGGTGTTCTTCGTGTTGCTAATATGGTAAGTTTAGCTGTAGCGGCTTCTCAAATTATTAATATGGTACATCATTTCTCCTCCACTATCGAGCCACTCAGTAAGGCTAAGGCTGGACAGGGAAATACTTCACCGATAGATGAAGCTTTATCAAGGTTAACAACATCAAAAAAAGCCAAATTTATCGATACCTCTGATGGACAAGAAAAAGAAGTTGAAGGAGCTCCAGTTCAAGCTCAAGGTGCTTATTCTGTACTTTCAGGCGAAAAAGCTCAACTCAGTCAGACCAAAAACTATGCTATCGAAAATGTTTTTAATGCAGCTCAATTCAGTATTGCTACCTCTACTACCGCCAATGCTGGCTGTGCTGTTGTCAGTTTTGCTGCTTCCGTAGTTGATATTGCTTCTAATGTTGCAGCGGTTGTTACTACACCTTTTAGTGCCGGTGCTAGTATTGTTGCTGTAACTGTACTCAAAAAGTTTGCCGCCCAAAAATTACTTAGCACTATTAGTGGTTTTGCTATTAAAGCTGGTCTTGCTGTACTTATTCCATATGTCGCTAAGACTATTTTTAGCAACCCCGCTCTCGCATTACAAGGTATACCTGGCGGTGAAAGCTTTGTTGGTGGCGCAAACATCATGAATGGTCGCATTGGACGCCAAGCTGCCGGTCAAGGTCCCGCCTCAAAAGAAATTGCTGACGCTTATTTTCAAGAAACCGTCATTGCTGCTAATGAAGAAGCTAAACTAGATCGTATGAATCGTAGTCCATTTGACGTTTCTAGTCCAAATACTTTCCTCGGTAATCTTGTAGTTCGTTTTGGTTATATGCCATACAATAATAGTTTTTTGAAAAATCTTTCCGATTTCACTTCAAATACTTCCAGGAGTATTAACTCTCTAGCTAATATTACTTCCACAAATACCTTTGCCGCAAATGGTGTTGTAAGTACCGTTTATGATTCCAATATTGCTGGCGTAAATTTCAAAAATCAAAGACAAGATTCTAAAGTCTGTCAGCGTCTTGCTAATATTGGTGCCGTCTGTGATATGTATGGTTCAGATATTAGTGCTTCTGATCCAAGTCTAAAAAATCTTGATGAATCCGACCCTACCTATCAAAGTATTATCAAAAAATATACCGCTAAAAAGGATAATAAAATCCAAGTCATTGAAGCCAGTCTTCTCGATAATAAAATTCGTTATTGCGACAACCGTGAATCACCATTTGGTGTTTTTGACCAAAACATTATGGATGATTTAATTCAGAAAAAAGAAAAGGCTCTAGAAAACAGTGGTATATTTGGTAAAATTATCCATCAAAATCTCTTCGGGTTTGTACCGGATTTGCTTGGGCTTAAAGATGGTATTGAAAAACTTATTGCCGCTGACCCAGATGCACAAGCCTGGGCTTCAGGTAAAAACTGTGTCATGGGTGAATCCAATCCACATTGGAAAGAAATGCGTTATCTCCAAAAATTCGTCGAACGTAACCGCATCTGTACCCAAACTAAGTGTGAAGACAATACAGACTCTGCCGGCAATCTTCAAGATCCAGTTCTAGCTGCAACCACCAGATATCGCCAAGAAAATCCAATTGACAATTCCACCTCCGGTCAACTCGCCAGATTCTCTGGACTACGTAAAACCGATGCTGAATTCGTCCTTGCTACTATTGATTATTACAATTATCTCGCCGAACATCGACCACCAGAAACCCTAGCCGATATTCTCATGAAGCCAGTCAAAACTTTCGTTACCGGCGAATCACTCTACCGTTCCACTCTCGCTTCTCAGATTACCTATCTCAAGCAAGATATCGACACTAAATCTAATCAAGAAAAGGGAACTAAATATAGTCTCGATTATAAGTTCCGTTTCCAAACTTCTCTCGTTTAATGCTATAATTAAATCACATGAATAAGGTCAAAACACTCTCTAAAAATCTCAAAAAATTCTTTTTGAATCCACGTTTTTTGGTTTCTTTTTCCATTCTTCTTTTTTTTACCGTCATCAATGCCACCTATGTTCACGCCGAAAATGATGATAATATTTTAGACTTTTATGATAGTAATAATATTTTTTATTATGATGGTAAAGCCAGTAATTGTGTTTCATCCTCACCATTAGATTTATCCGGTAATAAATTATACAACGGTGAACCTGTTTTATCTCAAGGCCAATTAGCTCTAATTGAAAAAAATAAACCTGTCTATGAACAATCTGCCGCTAAATATAATTTACCTTGGCAAATGTTTGCAGTGATTCATAATATGGAATCTAGTTTAGATGGCACTAAAAATCCAAGTAATCATCAGGGCATTTATCAATTTTATGAAGCGCGTAATTCCAACCGCTACCCACCTGGTCCAGTCACATTAGAGGAATTTCAAAAACAAACCGACGAATTAGGTCAACAGATTATTACCAACTACGGTCGTGGTCTTGATCTTACTACCGATGACGGTGTTAAAGCGATGTGGTTCAAGTATAACGGTCGCGCTAAAATATACATTAACCAGGGTCGAGAATTAGGCTTTAATGAAACACAATCTAGTCAACTTGGTGAAGGTTCTCCATATGTTATGAATTTAGCTGATGCCAATCGTGATTCACGTAATAATAAGAATTGGCTTGAATGTAAAAAAGATGGCTGTAAGGTTCGTGGACCAGCCTCTATTCGCGCCGGAACTTTCATCCAATACAAAGCACTCGGTGGTGGTGGTTCATATACTACGTCTGGAATAAGTTGTAGCGGCACCGCCTCCGCCGAAACCGGTAATCTTATTGCTGATACTGCAATAAGTTTTTCATGGCCAGAAGGTCAAGAAGCTGAAGCAATAAAACTAAACATGGTAGATAAATATGAGGAAGCACTTAAAATAGCCGATACTGGACATCACGTCTATCATGGTGCTTCTTGTGATGTTTTTGTCACTACCGTCATGCGTTATACTAAACTAGATCCTGATTTTGTTTGTTGTGGTATGAGTGCAGGTGCGGGAAGGGCAACAGGGCACTATGTAGAGGGAAATCCCTCTAAGTTGGCCGTATCCAAAAAGCGAGCTTATGACTTCTTGGGGATCTGCAAGGCACCGATA
>CALHIA010000045.1 GCA_938030585.1 uncultured Candidatus Saccharibacteria bacterium
ATTTCACGGCAGCGGTCAAATCTTCACCGATTAAGATCCAATAATTTAAAAAATGATCAGGTCGGATTACTTGGTTGATGAAATTAATTGAATCCTTCGTTTTACTAAGGTATTGCTTCAGGCGCGGCACCGTATAGTAAATTATCTGCATGTAGCGGCTGAGCTCTTCATAGGCTTTCAATTCATCCGGCTCATAAACATCCTTCATGTGCAGCGACGAATGATAATTATCATCGAGCGCCCGCAGTTTTTGTCGCAAGCCATCCGTATAATAGAGAAAAGCCTGCATCTGATTTACCATTTCTTTTTCGTGATCAATCAGTTTGCTTAGGTCGGCATTAAAATCCACTAGGTCAGCATCTTTCTTTTTCATGTTCCCCTCCTTAGAAAAAATGTCAATTTTAAGTTACTCTTGTCAAACAAGACAAATATATTATAACTGATTATCTACCCCTTGTCTAATCTGTTAATCTGCCTAAAATTCTGAACCTGCTTATGTTATAATTAAGCAAATGAATGAAGCACAAATCCAGGCAGCCAGGCGTGAAAATGAGGAAGAGGCCACCTCTCGCCGTTCGCTGACCCTTAATATTCCATACCTCGATATGCGCCCACTTGAAGAGCGCCTACCTCTGGTATTTGGCCTAATTGATATTGCCAAAATGCATAGTGACTATGTCCTGCCTTTGCAAAAAGGTGGGGCCGGGGAGCCTTATCAATTTCTCGTCACTTCGCAAGCCCCGCGTAGTACCATCAAGGAACTCACTGATCGTTTCAATGTCAACGGCGACGGCGTCGACTTCTTCTTGATTTCGAATAGTGGCTATCAGGCTATGATGCTGCGCTATGATCCGCCGAAAGAAGTGCATTATGACGATATTAAAATTGCCAGCGAGGGTGATTCCGAAACTATTGCCTCGGTTTCTCAAACCTTGAATTCCGTCGGTACTGACAAGGTCTTCGATTTTCTTTTGGATCAGGCTGACAAGCTCGGTGCTTCCGATATTCATATCGAAAATCTGCGCGACAACATCCGTATTCGTATGCGTGTCGATGGTATTTTGCATCCAGTCGCCAATATTGAACGTGATCGCTACCGTGTCTTCATGGGGGAACTGGGTTCGCGTGCCGGGGTTTCTTCCGCGGCTACCACCCCGCAATCCGGCCATATGCAAAAAGATATTTTCCGTGACGGTTCTTCACATCTCTTGAATATCCGTGTCGAAACCGTGCCAACTATGTATGGTCAGGATGCCGTGCTTCGTCTCTTTAACTTCGATGAATCATTGCTTAATCTCGATCTCTTGGGTCTTTCCGAATCTGAACTTGCCGCCATTCATGATGTGGTTTCACATCCTCGCGGTCTCGTCCTCATGGTCGGTCCGACCGGTTCTGGTAAGTCCACCACCCTCTATTCCATGCTCAATGCCTTAAATAGCACCGATCGCAAGATTATTACTCTTGAGGATCCGATTGAATATGGGATTTCTGGTGTTTCTCAAATCCCGGTCAACACCACCAAGGGTGGTTCTTTCGCGGACGGCCTCCGTAGTATCCTGCGTCTCGACCCGGACGTCGTGATGGTGGGTGAGATTCGTGATGCCGATACTGCCAAGACTGCCATTCAGGCTTCGATCACCGGTCACTTGGTTTTAAGTTCTTTCCATGCTAATTCCACTGCTGCCGCTTTTTCCCGTATGATCGACCTCATCGGTACCAACCCGATTTTCTCCAGCTCAATTCGTATGGTGATGGCGCAGCGTTTGGTGCGTGTGCTTTCGGAAAATAAGAAATCTTATCAACCAGATGAAGCGACTCGTAAATATGTCTTGAATGTTCTCTCGAATCTCTCGGACGAAGTAATTAATCAGCAACTCGGCTTCACTTTTGACCCAGATAATTTCACGCTTTATCAGGCAGTCCCTTCTGGTATCGAAGATCCCTTTGGCTACAGTGGTCGTAAGGTGATTATGGAACAATTAATTGTCACTGAAGAGGTGCAAAAATTTATTCGCGGTGATGTCGAGGATATTAATACCGACCTCATCGAAAAAACCGCCCAAAAAGCCGGTCTTATCACTCTTGAACAAAAAGGTATTTTCGCTTGTCTTCGTGGGGAAACCACTCTCGATGAAGTCTCGCGTGTAATTTAAGGAAAACTATGTCAGAAGAACCAAAATTCAATCCCCAAGAAGCAGAATCTCAAAATCAGGCTTCAATTAGCCATACCTCCGCCGACGATATTTTTTCTCGTCCTTTTGTGCCGGATACTCCAGAGGAAGCACCGGCTCCCGAAAGTGATTTTGTTGAACCGACCACCCCTTATGGCACACCACCAGAATTACTTGAAAGCATTGATAACTCCAGTGAACTCCGGGAAAAGAAAAAGAATAATGCCGAACCAATCGCTCTGGTCGCTTCAATTTTAGCGGTCTTCTTTGCTGGTCTCTCGCTTTATGCTTTTATCGCCATGGGTGCCAGTAATGCCAAAAATTCCAAGCTCATCACTAACTTTCAAAACGACCTGAAGCATAGCGACGAAATTATCGCGCAGTATGAATCCGCCACTAAAACCAAGGTCGTGAACTCTGATTCTAAGTCCGATGGTTCCGATACCGGTGATAAAAACGAGAAAACTCCGTCCGATCGTAAGCCACAAATCGTCAAGTGGAATGATTTGAATATTAATTTTAATCAACTTGTCACTACAGTTGGTGATAACTACACGATTACTGGTGGCCGTATTGTCACAAATTCCGATGGCACCAAGGTTTATGCCAAACTTAGTCGTGTGAAGACCGAAAATAATCCAAATGATCCAAACCCGCTTAATCCGAATCGTACGATTTATTCTGGTGCGGTCTCGACGGATATTTACGAGCGCGACCTCCCTGGTGGTTCTTGGAAATATGTCGCACCGTTCGCTACCGAGTCGAAAGAAAAGTGCGATAATTTGCCAAAAAATCTTCAAGATGCTATTCTCACTCTAGACACCTACGAGCCAACTGATGCCACTAAGTATCAGTGTCAGCTCTGACCTCTTCCATTTTCTCTAAAACTATGTTAAAATAAACCAAGTTTCTAAATAATAAAGGTAAAATATGAGTTTTCAAATCTTGAAAAATATTGCTGACGCTCAGAAAAAGAAAGCTGTTGTCGATGTTCGCTCTGGTGATACTGTAAAGGTTACCCAGAAAATCAAAGAAGGCGACAAGTTCCGTTTTCAGGTTTTCGAAGGTGTTGTAATCCGTGTTGATCGTAAAGAATCTCACACTGCTCGTATCGTTGTGCGCAAAATCGCCTCTGGTATCGGTGTTGAAAAATCTTTCCTTCTTCACAGCCCATTGGTAGAAAAAATTGAAGTAGTCAAGCGTGCTAAGGTTCGCCGCAACTACCTCTCTTACCTCCGCCATCGCTCAGGTAAGTCTGCTCGTCTCGTCGCTCGCGACTTTGACCGTGCCGCTGTCAACACTTTGAAAGAAGAAGTTGTCGAAGCTGCTGCAGAAACCACTGAAGCTACTGAAGCCTAAAACGAAAACAATCCCGTAAGGGATTGTTTTTTGATTTATTCGTCCAGCTCGAACCACTCTTCCAGCTTAAAATCTTTTCCGACCTCCGCCACCGCTAAAATCGGTGTAAAATCGGCATATTCCGGATGTGTCGCTAGGAATCCTGCTATCGCCAGACGCATTTTCTCTTGCTTTTTCTTATCGATGAAATCTAACCCCGCGCCAAAATCATTACTACCACGGTATTTTACCTCGGTGAAGTAAAGCGCTCTATCCTTCCTGGAAACAATATCCACCTCAAATAATTTTGTTTTATAATTTCTCGCGACAATTTCATGACCCGCCGTCACCAGATAATCCACTACAACTTGTTCCCCCCGGTCACCCAGCTGTTTGGTGGTGGTTTTACTTTCCGCGATCTCTCGCACCGGACGGAAGCTACGGCGATGCTCCGGTGTCAAACCGAATTCTTCCATGGCTTTTTGGTGTGCCGCCGTGCCGTAGCCGACATGTTTGCCGAAGCCATATTCTGGATAAACCGCATCTAATTCCACCATATATTTATCCCGTTCTACTTTCGCGAGAATACTGGCGGCTGAAATTTCTTTCACCAGAAAATCGCCTTTCTTCAGGGTAGAGACATATTTCTCAAGCTTGGTTCTCGCCAAAAAATTCATTGTGCCATCGATAATAATTTCCGAAAAGGGAGCCTTGGTCTTTTGAATTTGCTCCACTGCTCGCCTCGTCGCGAGTCTCAAAGCTTCACTCAGTCCAATCTCATCAATTTCCGCACTACTCACCCAGCCGGTCGCCGCCGCCAGGGCCTTTTCTTTAATTAGTATATATAGCTCTTCGCGACGTTTTGCAGATAACTTTTTCGAATCGGTTAATTTTTCAATCCACTCTGCATTCTCGGAATTTCGCCAGTCACCCAAAATACAGGCGCCAATCACTAATGGCCCCGCATATGGCCCGCGTCCCACTTCGTCAATTCCTAAAATCATGGCTTAGCTCCAAGTATATTTTTTTGCATTCCTGAAATCTCCGTACCTCTTTGGCAGCTGTTTCATTTTTTACTTACAAATCGACTCTAGGGATTATTTACTGACGTTGAAGCGAAATTCCACAATATCGCCGTCTTTCATCACGTAGGTCTTACCTACGGTGGCGAGTTTTCCGGCGGCTTTCACTGCTTGTTCACTGCCTAGCGCTACTAGGTCGTCATATTTCATCACATTCGCCGCGATAAATCCTCTCTGGAAATCTGTATGAATCGTGCCGGCCGCTTCTGGTGCAGTGGCACCTTTTTTTATGGTCCAAGCTCGCACTTCTTTCTTGCCAGCCGTCAGGAAAGATTGCAAACCCAAGGTGTCATAAGCGGCAATGATTAGCTCCGATAGGGCATCGTGGTTCACCCCATAGCTACTGAGAAAATCTTTCTTTTCCGCCAAGGTCATCCCTACCATTTCTTCCTCAAGTTTTGCGTTCACGAAAACTGCCTGATTCGGTGCCACCAAGGCACGCATCTCATTTTTCAGTTCTTCGTTAGTTAATTCACTTTCGTCCACATTGAACATGTAAATCACTGGCTTCTCGGTAAGGTATGGAATTTTTTCTTCCTGTTCCTTATTTTTCTTGCGCTTCGCCTCGACTTTTTCACGCGTCTCGAGATCTGCAAGCTCCAGCTCAGTCTGAATAATTTCGATATCTTGTTTTGGGTCAACTTCCGCCGCCGTATTAGAATCCTTCGAGACGTGTAAAATATCGTCGTTCTTAAATACGCGCACTACATGACAAATAATTTGGCATTCCCGGATATGGGCGAGGAATTTATTCCCCAAACCTTCACCCTTCGAGGCGCCTTCCACCAGCCCCGCAATATCGACAAACTCCACGGTGGCCGGAATTACTTTTTCGGTTTCGTACATTTTTGCTAAAACATCGAGACGCGAATCTGGCACCGGCACGATACCTACATTTGGTTCAATCGTCGCAAAAGGATAATTCGCCGCCAAAGCGTGCGCATTGGTTAAGGCATTAAAAAGCGTTGATTTTCCTACGTTCGGTAGCCCCACAATTCCAATCTTCAAATTCAAAATCAATACTCCTTAAATTTATAGTTTCTTCTCTGTTAATTATAGCACATCTGAGATTTATAAGATAAAAGCTTATTGAACCAACTAGCTTAATTTAACTTTTAAAAATTTGTCTTAATTGAGATTGAATATAACTGGAATTTAACCAGAAACATTTTTTGACTAATTGAATACCTTGAGGAGTATCTAGTGTATCCGAGGCATTTTTTGCATGAGGTCTGACATGGGCAACTCTATTCTCGGATTTTTTAGGCAGGTCTTTCGCATGACCTACTATAATTTGGGATTTAGTTTTTTCCCAGACTTTTTGCGCCTCCAATTTATCTTCATATGGCATATTCCAGAAGTTTGCACCTCTAAAAATCATCTCGCCATCATCTTTTTCCTCAAAAACCGCAAATAGAAATTTATGCTCCAATATCTTGAAAAATTCAGAATCCTCCCATTCCTGCTCTGATATTTCAAAATATGAAAAATACGGAAAAGACATGTCTTCTTTGGGTTTAAATTTATCCCTAACCGTGATTACTTTTAGTTCAATATCTGCTTCGACTAATTCTTTTAGTTGTTTTGTTTTTCCGCCAAGCATTCGAATCACGAGTGACCTACGATAGGATTTATCATTATTAAGATTATGAAAATCTAATTCTATAGCAAGTTCTTTAATTGTTTTACCGATAAATTTATGAAGTCTCATTTTGACAATATTTGAGAATCCAGCGCTGGCTTGATATTCTGATGAGAATAGTGAATCGTTCTGATTGTCTTCTTTAATACTGGCTAGCTCTACCATCTTATTCACATAAGAAGGTTTTAATGAGAACGCACGTGATTTTGCAAGTTCACTAGAGAACGGCTGTTTCCTCAGAGCTTCTTTACTTCCGCCCGAGCCTTTTCTGCATGCGGCTAGGTAAAAAGTATCACCTTCGGATAATTCATGTGCCAGGCCTTTCTTAATCTTATCTACAATTATTTGCCAGTCTTGGCGAATAATTTCAAGGTCATTTTTTGGAAAATCCCATAGTAGTGGTCTAAATGCAAATTTACGTTTTATTGCTGGCAAATCACGGTCGTAAATATAGAAAAGTATCAGCATTTGTTTACATTTTTTCATTAAACTATTATCTTCCCAGGATTCGTTTACTAAGCCAAGATAATCGATCATCGATAATACTAGACGTTCTTTTGCTTTGTAACTCCCATTGCTTTTTCGGACTACCCCAGTAGTTTTTAGTTCTACTCCAGCCTTTTTAAAATCTGGCGCCTGTTCATTGCCGGGATGAATCTTGAAGAAATATTCCTCGACGAGTGTCCCTAGGTTGCCTTTATTCTTAAGATTTTCTGCCAGTTCAGTGAAGTCTATTAATTCATCAAGAGAATGTCCTGGTAGTTTCTTAGAATATTCCAGGATAGATTGTGCTGAGCTTGCATCATATTCCATATCTATATTCTACTAAAAAACACTCTTGATCGAAAGCATAAGGTCTGATATAATTTTTCTATGAAAAAGATAGGTGTTATTGAGCTCTTTGCGGGGGTAGGAGGTTTTAGAATCGGGTTAGATGCTGTCAAAAATTCCAGTGTGTCATACGAAACTATTTGGGCTAATCAATGGGAACCATCGACTACCAGGCAGCATGCTGCTGAGGTCTATTCTGCTAGGTTCGGCAACGAGAATTTCTGTAATGAAGATATTGAAAAAGTGGTTAATGAAAATTTTTCAATCATACCGGACCACGATTTATTGGTTGGCGGTTTTCCGTGTCAGGATTATAGTGTAGCTAGAACCTTGAAAAACTCTGAAGGAATCACCGGTAAAAAGGGGGTATTGTTTTGGTCAATTTATAATATTTTGAAGAAAAAAGGTGACAAAGCTCCAAGATTTCTCTTTTTGGAAAATGTTGATAGATTATTAAAATCGCCAGCTTCTCAGAGAGGAAAAGATTTTGCCGTCATGTTGGCTGCGCTATCAGATTTGGGGTACACAATTGAATGGAAGGTCGTAAACGCTGCGGACTATGGCTTTCCTCAAAGAAGAAAAAGAACCTATATTGTAGGTTATAGAAATTCCTCAATTGATGACTCAGATAAGCAAGCTTTTCTAGAAAACAACTCAGTTATGGCTGAAGCTTTCTCTTCTAAGTTAAAAGGTATGATTAGCCATTTCGAAATCAATGGTGATCTCGCTGAAATCTCTGAGAATTTTTCTAAGGAAAAACCAAAAATCTCACCATTTAAAAACTGTGGATACGTAAAAAATAGAGAGGTCTGGACTTCAGATTTTACGCCAATTTATGAAGGCAAAAGAACATTATTACGAGATATTCTTCTTGATGAAAAAGATGTCCCGAAAAGTTTCTTTATTGATGATGAAAAACTCCCTACCTGGACTTACCTAAAAGGTGCAAAGAAAGAGGAAAGAACTAGCAGTACTGGTTTTAAATATCATTATAGTGAAGGTCCGGTCACATTTCCTGATAATCTAGATGCACCATCCAGAACTATTATTACTGGCGAAGGTGGATCTGGTCCTTCAAGATTTAAGCATGTGGTTATAACTGAGAGTGGCAAATATCGAAGACTAACACCGGTCGAATTAGAGCGTCTAGATATGTTCCCAGATAATCATACGATGCTAGATGGCGTATCTGATACCAAGAGAGCATTCTTTATGGGTAATGCACTTGTTGTGGGATGTATCACTCGTGTAGGTGAAGCATTGGCTAATAAAATCCAATCTGGATTATTGTCATAAAAGATAAAATCAAATAAAATAAATATATTCGGGAATACCCGCCATCCCCTCACCCTTTATGGTTGAGGGCATATTTTTTATTTCACTACTTCAAGGATTTTAAGAAACTCCCCATTCATCGCAGCCGCATGAAAACCAGGTTCACTCTTCACTACCGCCCCGGCCTGCTTAGCTAAAAACAATCCCGGTTCAAA
>CALHIA010000046.1 GCA_938030585.1 uncultured Candidatus Saccharibacteria bacterium
TCTTCTTAGGATCTTGAGTGAGCTCGAGAACCTTCTCGTCGCGAGTATCGGCATTATTCCAGTCGGCAGCATCAAGACCAGTGATCATATTAATGAGAGAGTACATTTGATCGCCACCAGATTGGAAGTTAAGAGCGGCACTGGAGACATTAGAAAGTGTAGCGTCGAAGAGGTCGATACCGTATTTTTGAGAAACGTTATTAATTTCACCGAAGACGGTACGTTCGGCTTTAACGAGAGAAGTACCTTTGAGAGCTTGAGCAAGATTAAATTTAGTAGTCTTTTCCTCGCCATCAAGGTCGCGAACTTTACCTGTGGCGAACTGCTCGAAGGTGATACGGTTATCTTGACGTTTACCAGTACTCCAGGCAGCAGTTTCGATATTACCGAACTTACCGAAGCGACCAAGCACTGGGTCAGCATCCTTAAAGGCCATCAATTCCTTGAAGAGAACGTTGGCATTTTCAGTACCAGCAATGATTTTGCCATTATCTGAAAGATCTATGATACCTTCCAGAACCTTATCGTAGTCACCACGAGTAGCCATGACACGCATTGTAGCAATTACGCGTTCGAAGTCGGCGTCATTAATAGCTTTCTTAAAGTCATTATTAAGTACACCGGAGTGAATACGACTGTAATAAGTAGTGCGGCGATTGAGGCTGGCCTGGTATTCCCGATCATAATCGACAGAAATATCACCAAGTACACTATCAATAGCATCGATGACATGCTTAGGATTTTTGATATTGAGAGCTGGATCATAATCCCAGGCACTGGTACCAGCGGCGCGAACAATATATTTCTGATATTCTTTATCGTTCTTAGTAATTTCGGCTTCGGTCAGATTAAAACGTTTAGCACTGTTTTCAGAATGCGAATCGATATATTTTTCGTTAATTTCCTTCATCTTATTGAGATAGAATTTATCGGAAGCAACATCATTGTTATGGATTTCGCGATCGACAGTCTTTTGCTCGAGGAAATTTTGGGTCTGGCGTTTGGCAAGATCTTTTAATTCCCTGTTTTGGTAATTATATTTATCGATATAATCACCCATGTTACTCATGAAATTTTCAACACGCTTACCAGCGTTTTCAGTACGGTATTTAAGTTCACGGTGGCGATATTCGTCCAACATTTCAGAGTTTTTCTTGATTGGATCGGCCTTGGAATAAATTGGCTTGCCGTTTTTATGATAGCCAATAATTGGCGTGTTATTTTGGCGGGCCAAAAGTTGCTCAGTTAGTAAGAGTTTTTGATCTTCTTCATTACGCTTTGCTCTATGTTCGCGGAAGGCTTGATTTTGCATAGCAATACGACTAATAGTCATGTCTGGACGAAGAGCGCCACCTTTACCCTCGAGGGCACGTTTTTGGTAGTTGGTACGAGCGAGATTGGCAGCGGTAGAAAATTCTTTGGATACGGAGTTATTAAGTTTACTACCAATACCACTAAGCGCCTGGTTAACGTCACCAAGAACAGATTTGGACATACTGAGCATTTTGACGGCAAACATAATTGGTAAGACTTGGACGGCAATACCAATAATTACACCAAAGGGGGTCTCAGAGCTGAAAATAAAGAGGTAGCCGAGAACCTTGGAAACACCAAAAAGGAAGCTAAAGGCTGGGAAGAAGACTAGCATTTGAGCAAAAATCGATTTCCATTTTAGATAATATTTATGAGTATTTGGTAGGACGTAGAGTGCGAAGATAATTGGTGAAGTGATAGTAAGTAGAATAACTACGGCTTGACGAAGTGAAATAGTGATGAGACCGACAACTACGGCAATAAAACCGGCAAGGACGATTGGAATGAGGGTAAAGAGGGCGCTAAGGAGACCACCGGAGGCGGCAACCGCAGTGGCGATACCGACACCACCGAGAATGGTGAGTGAAGTGCCACCAGCGATAGCAAGGAAAATATCATAAAGATTGAGAGGTTCGTCGAGCTTAGCTTCAGGATGTTGATTTTGGATGGCAGTGGTGGCGATGCCTTCAAGGAAGGATTTGAGGGCGTTACCAATAATATTACTGACATCGACGAGAACCTGACAAATTAGATAACTAAAGTTAACCAAAATAGCGGCAATGATGAGCTTTGGTAACATCTTCTTGATATTGTAATTAGAAAAACCCAGGCCAGTAACCTGAGAGTAAACAATCAAAAGTAAGAAGATAATGAAAATAATATTAGCGATATTGCGAACGTAAGACCAGATGATGTAAATCGGGGATTTATTATCGGTGGTAATTGGCTTGATAACGAGGAAATTTTCAATAGTGGAATAGAGTGCGTCGATTCCCTTCGCGAGGAGACCGGTGGTCGGACAAATAATGAAGGAGAGAATACCGATTTGTTCAGAACAGCTGAGTTCGTTTTGCTTCTCTGAATCTGGATTTTCGGGATTAGTGGTTCCTTCAGAGTTATTAGAGGTATTGGTTTGGTTCTGATTTTGGTTTTGGTTCTGGCTTTGAGTTTTAGCTTTTTCAGATTCGGTTTCGTCGGAATCGTTGTTTTCGGAATCAGTGGTTTCGGAGGAAGAATTTTCGGATGAATTAGAAGAATTGTTTGAGTTATTTGGGATTGCGTAAGTATTTATGGTAGTTAGAGGAGAAAAAAGAGAAAATAGAGTAAAAAACAAGACAAAAATTGCCGTGCTGAATTTTCCTCTATGGTTGATTCCCTTATTCATAAAAAATAACTCAATTAATGCTTATTATTATATCACATAACGGTAATGTCGTCAATATTGACCACTGAAACGACCGAATAATAAAAAGCAGAAAAATCTATACTCATGATATAATATATGTATGAAAAAGGTCAATCGACAGTTAGGTGTAAAATTTTTGAAGAATTTAGGGATTTTTTCTCTGGTAGTAGCCGGATTTTTGGGGCTTACGACGAGTGATTCTGTGAGTGCCTTAAGTTTGAATGATTTAGGGGCTTCAGGCCGACAAGTTTTGACTCAGGTAGGTGCAGTGATTGATGGTGACGTAGATGAAAGTTGTGAAGCGAATGTTTTTATGGGCTTTCGTCCTTGGTATAAGGGATTGGCTACACGTGATGATAATGATAAATGTGTGATTGGTAAACCTGCGACCTCGGATAGTGGTACGACGAACTGGGCGCCTTTTGTTTGGGTAGTGGTGATGAATATCATTTATGATGTTTCCCTGGTGGCAGGTATTACGGCGACCGGATTTATTATTTATGGTGGTCTTTCTTACGTAATGAGTGAGGGTGATCCAAATAAGGCGGCGAAGGGTAAGAATATTATTCAGGGGGCGGTGATTGGTTTGATTTTGACAATTTTTGCCTCGGTGATTACAAATACGATTATTAGTGTAATTATTAGCGCAACCTAAGGAGAGAAATGAAATTTTTTGCAACAGTAGATTTGGAAAATATCGATTCCCTAAATGAAGGTTTAAATAGATTACCAAATAAAGAAGGTAATTTTACGCTAACCACGATTTTGAATTATATTTATGCTTTAATCGGTCTAGTGGCGGTATTTTATATCGTGCTGGCAGCGGTGAATTTTGCGACAGCGCATGGGGACGTGGGTAAGGTGACAAAGGCAAAAAATACAATTGTTTTTGCAGTGATTGGTTTAATAATTGTGGTTTTAGCCGCTGCAGTGACAAATTTTGCTTTAACCGCATTAAATTAATTAAATATAGATAAATTAATTAAAAATAGGAATCAAAGATGAAGCAAGGTATGAAAAAAATAGTGACGAGTTTAATGCTCTTGGTGGGGTGCTTCGGGTTTTTAGCTAATGTGATTTTTTCTGGTCACGTATATGCGGAGTCTTCGCGGGAGAATTTTTACGGGGTTTGTGATGATATTGAAGATGAAGATGTGAAGAAAATCGCGGGCTGTAATGAGCCTACCGGGAAAAATAAAGATGTAGTAGGAATTGTGCAGAGTGGGGTGAATGTAGTGATTTCACTAGTCGGGATGCTCGCGGTATTCTCAATTATTTATGGCGGTTTCACTTATATTACGGCGCAATCTGATCCAGCGAAAATTAAGCGTGGTAAAGATATGGTAGTTTATGCGGTGGTGGCACTAGTAGTCGCATTCTTGGCTTACGGTATTGTGATTTTTGTGACGAAGAATTTGAAATAATTACAGATTAATTCCAGAGAGAAATGTTTCTGTTTTTCCAGAAGATATGTTATAATTTTGGTAAATTAATATTAAAGGAATAATATGAAAATTTCGAATAAACTAAAAGCTTTGGCAATGGGTGGCACGAGCGTAGTGGCAGTTCTAGGTAACTCCGTCAATACTTTTGCTGGTAAGGTGAAGTGTCCTGATGGTAAAGATGCTACTGGAAATAGCTTAACTGAATGTGGTGGTTTAAAAGGTAGTTCAAATCAGAATGATTTAATGGCACAAGCTAACACTATTATTAACGTGGTGATTGGTGTGATTGGTTTTGTGGCTGTGGCTTTCATTATCTTCGGTGGTGTGCAGTATACGACTTCTGCGGGCGATCCAGGTAAGGTGAAGAAAGCTAAGGATACTATTCTCTACGGAATTATTGGTCTTGTGGTTTCTATGCTTGCTTACGCAATCGTGAACTTCGTGCTTGCTAACGTTTTTAAGGGTTAATTAATAAAATACCCCTAAGGGGGTATTTTTAAGATTTAATTTTAGAGAAAAGAGTAAATGAAAAAAAGTTTTAAAAATTTTCTAGCCGTATTTATGTTAGCTGGATTATTCGCGGGTGGAGCTTTAAGCGGCTCGGTATTTGCGAAGACACCAAAATCAGCGGCAGGTGGTGCTAGTGCAGGTAGTTCTAGTGACTCCGGTTCTGGTGGGTCTAGTGGTATTTGTCCTCCGGGATCGAAAAATCCAGGTGCAGCAAATATTGCAGCATGTAACATTGATCCTGCACATAAAGGTGATGACCTCATTAATGATACGAATAAAATCATTAATGTGGTAATTGGTGTGCTCGGTGTAGTTGCAGTTGCAGTGGTAATCTATGGTGGTTTCCTCTTTCTGACTGCTCAGGGTGATCCGGGTAAGATTAAGAAGGGTAAGGATTCAATTACTTGGGGTATTATCGGTTTGATAATTGCATTATTATCTTGGTCAATTATTAACTTTGTTTTAAGTAGTACAATGAGCGCGCCTGCAGCTCAAAATAGTACTACCACAACCACAGCGCCATGATTAAAAATAGTTTAAGAAACATCATCTATTCCCTACTGTTTATTACTTGTCTGGTGTTTGCCAGTTTAGTGAAACCAGTTTCTGCTTTTACTTGTCCAGAAAAAACGGTACGTGTGGGTGAATCCGTATCGGCACTTTCGGAGTGTAATGTAGAAAAAACTGAAGGCGATAAATCACTGATGTCGAATGTAAGCATGTTGATTAATGTGTTTGCTTCAGTGATGGGTTTTCTTGCGGTTGGTATGATAATCTATGGTGGGTTTATGTTACTCACTGCACAAGGTGATCCAGCAAAAATCAAACGCGGTAAGGATGTAGTAACTTATTCGATTATTGGTTTAATCTTAGTGATGCTAGCTTATGCAATCGTAAACTTCGTAATGAATAGTGGAATAAAGATTTAAGATAAATTCCTAAAAAAGACCTCAGAAATGGGGTCTTTTTCGTTGAAGAGATAATTTTAGATTTGATTTTTATTAATGTAATTTTTGTGTGCAGCTTTCTTTTTTTGCTTGGATATAATTCTCTTATGCTTGCGGTATTCTAAAAACGGCATATATTGAAAATAGTGAATTCGAAAAAAATATACCGAATTCACGGTATATTTATTTTTTAGACAATGAGTTATGCGATTGGGATGCGGATAGGTGCTTCGGTCTTTTCTTTTTCGAAAGAAATGGTGAGCACGCCGTCTTTTAATTCTGCCTTTACGCTACCTTCGTCTTCGCGAACTTGGACTGGAAGGGCGATTGTACGAGAAAATTCTCCCCAATAACACTCTTGGATGTGCCAACGAGTGGTTTGTTCATCTTCACCGCCGCTAAGGACGCCGGAGATGGTTAAGATATTGTCAGAAATGGTAACATCGAGGTCCCCTTTGGAGATGCCTGCGGTGCGAGCTTTGACAACTAACTTGTCGGCAGTTTCGTATACATCCACTGCTAATTGTCCTGGAAAATCACCAGGTTCTTCTTCCCACGCCTCTGGATCTTCTTCTGCTGGAAGTGGACTCGGTTGTTCTTCTAGAGCTGAAACTGGTTCAGGATCTAGGCCATCATTATCCAGAAAAGCGGCCGCGAGTTCATCTTCCATAAGCATGTCTTCGTCATTAGTACGAGCCATTGCTTGTATTCCTCCACATTAACTATTGTTCTTAACTATTATAAGAGTGGTTATGGTAAAAATCAAGAGTAAACAGCTTTATCGTGTAAAAATTACAATAGAAAAATTTATTTTAGACATGGTTTTACCAAACAGATGTGTGCGATGCCAGAGAGAGGGCGGGATTTTTTGTGACCGTTGTAAAAAATATATAAGCATAATCAATCCGGGCTATGTGATGAATGATATGTATGGGTTTGAAAAATTATTGGTAGCAGGACTGAAAGAGGGGTGGTTTGAAAGGATGGTGCGAGACTTTAAATATAAGGGGAGGCGAGATTATGGAGAGTTTTTGGCGGAGAAATTGGGGGAGGTGATTTTAGGTGAAGTTAAGAGAATGAGATTTGGTGATGAGCTGAGCAATAAGTCGGGTGAGGTAACGTGCGGCGTGTTGAGAAAGGTAGAGACTGAGATAAAAGAGATTAGACAAATTGTTTTAGTTCCCTTGCCAACGATTCGAAAACATATTCGAGAAAGAGGATTCGATCATACTTTGAGATTATGTTTTGAACTAGAGGAATTTTTACAGAAAAGATTTGATGATTTGGGGGTGAGTGTAGAATATCAGAGTCTGTTAGTTAGAAAAAATAAGACAGTGCAGGTGGGTAAAGAAAAGAAAGAGCGTGTGAAGCAGGCGGAGAAAGCGTATGGAATTTGTGAAGGGGTAGAAATTGAGAATAAGACGCTCTATATATTGGTGGACGATGTGACGACGACGGGTGCTTCCCTTGCGGCAGCGAAAAAAATACTGCAGGCCGATCGAGTATGGGCTGCAGTATTAATGAAAGAACGTTAATTAGTTGGTGGTACCGACACCGATTACGGAGTTGAGGACGAAATGAACGATGGCGTAAGCGAGCATAGAGATAATGAGGCCGATAATGGCATAAAGAATGGTGTTTTTAGCGTCTGTAACCTTTTTAGAGTCACCGCCAGAGAGAATATAACGAAGGCCACCGTAAACCAACATAATAACTGAGATGAGGCCGACGATGAGTAATACGGTGTTGGTAATGCGGCTGAAAACACCATTGTCGCCGATGAGTTCAGTAGGCATACCGTCAGCACGGGCAGCATTTGCACCTTCTTGGACACTAGTAGCAGAAGCTAGAAGACGGCTAGAAAAAAGGCAGGCAAAAGCACCAAGGCCGGTAAAAGTTTGTGTAATAATTTTGGTAATTTTTTTCATGAAATATAGAATCTCGCGGTTAAATTCGACAATATTATTTTAACACAGATATGTGAAAAAGCAACGAAAAGTGGGGTTAATAGAGATATTTGAGGAATATTTGGAAAAACTATTAGAGATGTGGCGAATTTATGATAAGATAGAGTTAGACGGAGAGTTACCCAAGTGGCTGAAGGGGGCGGTTTGCTAAATCGCTAGTGTGGGGAGACCTGCAGCGGGAGTTCGAATCTCCCACTCTCCGCCATTACATGACGTCGATTGGAAAAGATCCTTGAAAGGGTCTTTTATTATTCTAAAAATTCTTTTTAGAATAATGTGATTCTCTGTCTTCTGTGTCGTCGTCTCAAAAATGCAAGCACTTTTTCGAACTCCTCCTTGAAGGCGAATCTCCCACTCTCCGCCATAACATGTTATAATGTTAATAGTTAAAAGGTGCTAATATGGACGAAAAAATTGTAAAGTGGGAAGGCGAAGAATATATTTCACATAATAATGGTGCGGGGTGGTATGTGGGGCTATTTTCAGTGACCTTGGTTTTGAGTTTGCTTTCATTCTATTTACAGTGGTGGACTTTCTTGGCATTGGTGATCGTGTCAGCTTTGACTCTGTTGATTCTAGCAGTGAGGCCAGCCAGAAAAATTTCCTATACTCTAACCGATAAGGGCTTCACGGAAGGTGATAAATTTTATGCGTTTTCTGAGTTTAAATCTTTTGGGATTTTACAAGATGATGTACATTTTGCGATTGTTTTGACACCGAGAAAGCGTTTATCGCCCGCGGTGACGATTTACTTCCCGGAGAATAAGGGCGAAGGAATTGTCGATATGTTTGGGGCAAAATTACCAATGGAGCCAGTAGAGTTGGATCTATTGGATAAATTAGTAAAGAGATTACGTATTTAGTTTAATTTGGTTAATGGAGTGATCTCTCGATTTAATTTGATTGATTTTGAAAATTTAAAAAATCTAAATTTCAGGGGTACAAATCAAAA
>CALHIA010000047.1 GCA_938030585.1 uncultured Candidatus Saccharibacteria bacterium
GGTATAGCATTGGGAGTAAGCCCGCCAATTTCGGATTTTTGAAACATACCAGAAAGATTTTCCGCGGAGGCGAGGGATAATTTCGGTAAATTGACAGTCAGAGTGTAGTGGCCACTTTCTTTAAAGAAGTTACTAAAGTTAGTTGTATTAGTAAAAGTAGCGCTAGATAGATTAAACTCGCTAAGAGGAATTTTTTCAAACATGGAACTAGCATCAGTGGATTTTGCAAAAGTGGCTTTATTTAGAAGTATTTTTGGAGATGTGGTATTCATGAACATGGCGTGAGTGTCGGTAGTTTCATCGAATATTGCATTTGGAAGCTGGATTAGTGAAGAGTTTTGGGTATCCTTGAACATGTTTGTGGTGTTTTTAGTTTTGGCGAAAGTAGCGTTATTTAGAATAACTTGACTGATACTACTACCCTCGAACATAGACTGAGTATCTTCGGCTTCACCGATAATCCAATCGGAAAAATTAACCTGACCCAAAGATTTCGTATTGCGAAAAGCATAGGCGAGATTTTTAGCGCGATTCACGATATTAGCGAATTTTTCAACAGCGTAGACTGCGGAGTTTTCGAAAATTGATTCGGCACTTTCGATCGGGGAATCTTTGAGATATTCAAAGAAGTCAGAAGCTTCGAAGGAGCTGTTGTTATATGCGATAGTATTGTGGAATAGATGGTCGAGATTTTTGACTTTCTTAAAATTTAGCGTAGATTTATTACGGCCGTCGGCAAAATTGAAAGAGACATGATAGTCAGTCCCGCCAAGTCCGGCATACATATAGGAAAGATCTTCTGGGAAGATTAATTCTGTAGCATTACTCCAAATGCAGATATTATCCCAGCTGCTACGATAGCCACCGAGATAAACTTCGGCGTCGGAATCTGGTAGGGAGATAACCGAGGTGCGTTCTTTGGTGATATTATCACTGCATTTATTTCTACCTACGGTAATATTAACCTCTGGCCATAAATCGTTCGGGGTAGTGGTAAGCGGGTTATCGAGATAGCTGGCCTCGGTGATGCCGACGGCTT
This sequence comes from uncultured Candidatus Saccharibacteria bacterium, assembly GCA_938030585.1. Taxonomy (GTDB): domain Bacteria; phylum Patescibacteriota; class Saccharimonadia; order Saccharimonadales; family Saccharimonadaceae; genus Nanosyncoccus. The sequence goes on from CALHIA010000047.1 coordinate 1,040, forward strand.
TTTTGATGGCCCTATTAATTTCGATACCATTGACTAATTGGATAGAAGCTTGATCTTCGGCCAGAAGGGTGAAAATTAAATTGCGGTGATATTCGCCAGGCTTGGCGGAAGATTCGAGTTCGAAGCCGAGGTTGAATTTGACAGTATCGGCGGCAGTAAGTGGATCTTTGACTTGCTTGATTTTGAGCGGACTACTAAGACTTGGTATCTGTTGATAAATCTGATCGTCAGTATCTTTGATATTATAGCCGTACTGGTTATGCATGTCTCTAGAAAGTACATAATTAGATCCGTAGACAGAAGGGATAGAATAGTCGTTCTTAGGGTCGTTGCTCACTAGTGAACTGTCCTCACTGTCGCTACTAAAAAGTAATTTGTAACCTAATGGGCTATTGGTATTAACGGTAATATTGATGGATTTGGAAAACTCCATTCTACTTCCAGCCGAAAAATCGGTTTCGACTTTAACCTCGCCGGGCATGCCTAGTGAGGCAGTCGAGGCATGAGTGCTTTCATAGTGCAGCAAACAAAATAAAGTGCTGATTAAAAAGATTGATAATATATTAAAAACCGACCTACCACTGACGGTCTGTCCAATTCCTCGCTTTGACACGGTTTTTTCTCTCCCACTTATGTTATTTATCTAGTCCTAATAGATAAATCTATGTTAATACATCTACTTCGAGTTTAGCATAAATGGAATAAAATGGCGGAAGAAAAATGATGTAAAATTTAATAGATATCGATTAAATTGTTAAACGTCACAAAAAAATAAGCACCGGATTAGTGGTGCTTATTTTGGAGAGATTAAGAGCTTAGTTATAGATATTTTCTACAGCGATGGATGGACCCATGGTAGTAGAAATAAAGATACTCTTAATGTATTGACCCTTGATAGAAGCTGGCTTCATTGACTTCAAAGAGTCCATGAATACGGTAGCATTTTCGTTCAATTGATTGAGGGTGAAATTGGTTTTACCGACACCGATATGAACGATGGCTTGCTTGTCGACACGATATTCGACCTTACCAGCCTTAGATTCCTTCACGGCCTTCTCGATATCGAGAGTGACAGTACCAGCCTTTGGATTTGGCATTAAACCTTTAGGGCCGAGCAAGCGAGCGAACTTACCAAGTTTTGGCATGTAAGCTGGGGTAGAAATGAGAACGTCGAAATTAATGATTCCCTTTTCAAGTTGCTTGATGAATTCGGCATCTTCGGCGATGTCAGCACCAGCGGCTTTAGCTTTTTTGCATTCATCTTCTGGAGCGAAGACAGCGACGCGAACAGTCTTACCGTTACCGTTTGGAAGAACGATGGTGGTGCGAATGTTTTGGTCAGCTTGGCGTGGGTCGACACCGAGACGAGCGTGAATTTCGACGGTAGCGTCAAATTTAGCTGGATTGGTTTCGACAGCTAGTTTAATAGCGTCGGTGAGGCTGTAAGCCTTGGTCTTGTCGATATTCTTGTAAGCGGCTTGGTATTTTTTACCACGGCGTTCCAAGATTGAACGAGTGACTGGCTTGGCACCCTTTGGCTTTTCCCCTAGGGTTTCTTGCTTGTGCTCTTCAGCACGAGCTTTGCGCTCTTCTTCAGCCTTAACTTCTTCGAGGTGCTTCTTAGATTTTTTACCAGATTTGGCAAATTTCTCTTCGGTCTCGACGGTTTCGACTGGAGTTTGATTTAATTCTTCAGTAGATTTGATTTGTTCTTCTGACATTTGATTTCTTTCTGTGGTAATAACGAGCGAACTCTCCCACGGTTAATTAATTTTAATTAATTATTCGGCGATGGTGACACCCATAGAGCGGGCAGTACCAGCGACGGTCTTGATAGCACCTTCAAGATCGACAGCGTTCATTTGCTTCATCTTGATGTTGGCAATTTTCTCGAGTTGTTCACGAGTGATAGAACCAACTTTTTCGGTGTTTGGACGACCAGAACCTTTTTGAAGCTTTAATTCTTCACGAATTAAATCATCAACTGGTTGACCGAGACAAACCCAATCAAAAGTGCGATCATCGAAGACGCGGATGTGAACAATCACGTTTTTACCAGCGAATTCTTTGGTTTTGTCGTTGAATGGATTAATGAAATCCATCATGTTTAGGCCCCATTGACCCAAGGTTGAACCAACTGGAGGACCTGCGGTGGCCTTACCACCAGGGATGCGTAACTTTAAGTTACCAATTACTTTTTTTGCCATAATATATTTACTCCTAATTAGAGCGCGTAACGGGTATATTTTAACATATTTCTTTAAAAAATACTAGAAAGAAAAAGAAAAAACCACCGATGTTCTGGTGGCTTTTCTAAAGAACTAACTAGGCACCGTGACGAAATTGATGAATAATTTCGCGGCCGCTGGCGATTTTTCTCTCGTATTCTGGAGTAATTTCTTGAATACCTTCATCGCATTTAGCGAGAAGGTCAATCAGTTCCATAGTACGCTGAATGTCACCAGGGTGTCCGTCATAGAAATCTTTGAGCTGAAGCTCAAATTCATGACGAAAATCTCTGGGCAATCCAGTGCGAAAATCGGTGGTGCGCTGCCAATCGGTGTAAGGTAACATGTGGGCATAAATGGTTGCCACAATGTACTTAACCGTAGTTTGACTGTTGGTTCCGCGTAGCCAGTATTTTGCAATCAGCGCAGAGATGGCTGCATGGTTATAGAAACATACTTGACCAACCTTATTGGTGGCGGAAGTATATTTCATGCATAACTGCTAACTGAGTTGCTAGTGTGCCGCTGAGGCCAGCATCGAATAGGTTTTTTGCAACCAAGGCGATGTGGTCTTTCAGACTTTCCTGATGATACTTGGAAGTTTGGGTACCAATGGGACCCACCACTTCTTCGATATGATCTGGAATAGCGGCGCCCTGGATGAACGGATAGAGATATAGCTTTTCTCCGTTATCCGTACCTACTTCGTCGTAAATACTACGAAATAGGAGGTCCGGTAGGTTAAAGAAGTTATACGCTTCTTCGAGATTATCTGGGCGAATTACGCAAATCGCATACAGTTTTAATCTCTGATCTTCCGGTATTTCCGTAAAATCTTCAATGCCGGAGTGCCAAATCCTCATAAGTGAGGTCTTGCCAAAATACTTCGTTAATGTTTTGTTCATATAATCCCCTCCTAATAGAAACACTGTAACGACATCTATATTATAGCATTTTTAACCTAAAAAGTCAAAAAATAGAGCCGGGATTAGCTCTATTTTCTGTGAGGACTTAGTCTAAATTTGTATCCTTAATCACCGATGATCTTGGTACCAGTTTTACCATTAATGGCGTTAATGGCGTTCTCTGGATTGGTGATAATACAGGTACGATTTTTGCCACTTGAAACGAAGCTAATACCGGCTTCAATCTTTGGTAGCATGCTACCAGCGGCAAATTCACCCTTCGCGATATACTTAAAGGCTTCATCGGCGGTGAGAGTTTTGAGATTTTCTTCATTGTCTTTTTTGAAGTTGATTTTGACATTCTCGACCGCGGTGAGAATCAAGAGAATATCAGCATCGATAGTTTCGGCGAGTTTTTCGGCGGCGAAATCCTTATCGATGACAGCTTCAAGGCCGACTAGGCGACCGTATTCGTCGTAATAGACTGGGATACCACCACCGCCGCCAGCGACAATAATGGCGCCATTGCCGAGAGCGATCTCAACGAGCTCTGATTCAATAATTGAGAGTGGCATTGGTGAAGGGACCACCTTGCGCCAACCACGACCAGCATCTTCCTTGACGGTGAAATGACGTTCTTTGCTGAGCTTTTTGGCTTCCTCTTCGGTGTAGAATGGGCCGATTGGCTTACTTGGATTCTTAAAAGCTGGGTCATCCTTAGAAACTAGAACTTGGGTCACGATGGCGGCAATTGGTTTTTTGATGCCTTCTGATTCGAGCTGATTGCGCATGGCATTTTGTAGCCAATAACCAATTTGACCTTGTGACATTGCTCCGGCCACGTCGATTGGCATGGTCGGGGTTTTTTCAGTATTAATGGCTTCTTCGTGCAGAATAATATTACCGATTTGTGGGCCGTTGCCATGCACGATGACTAATTGGTGGCCAGCCGCCACGAGCTTAGCAAGCTCCTTGGCGGTCTGGTTGGCGACTTCGAGTTGATCTTTGGCGGTAGCTTTGCCATCACGGCTTAAGGCATTTCCACCGAGAGCGACGACGATTTTGGCCATGATTAAATCATCCCCATGACGAAGACGGCGACTAAGCTAATAATGGCGAAGATTACCATAAGTGGTGCCACGCGTTTGATCCAGGTTTTGTAGGATACACCAGATAAGGTGAGTCCGGCCATTAATGAGGCGATAGTAGGGGCAAACATGTTAAGTAAACCATTAGCGTTAGCGAAGGCTACCACCATGGTTTCCTTATTGCTACCTACGAGCTCAGAAACTGGGGCGATAATTGGCATAGAGGCCGCAGCGAGACCAGAGGAAGATGGGATAATAAAGGAAAGTGGGAGGTAGAAAATGTAGGCTAAGACGCCGACGAGGCCGCCATTGAAATTAGCGAGACCTTTTTCACCCCAGTGAATAATGGTATCTTCGATACCACCAGCGCGCATCACGATGGCGACGCCAGCTGCCACGGCGATGATTACAGCGACACTCAAGAGGTCTTCTGATCCCTTAATGAATGTATCGGTGATTGAGACGTTTTTCTTGCTAAACTCTTTGCGATAAATGAGGGCAATTATCACGGTCGAAATAAGGAAAAGAGTGGAAATTTCGTTGAAATACCAAGTACCGAGGGCGCCATTGTGATTAACACCAAGAACGGTAGAAAGTACTGGAACCCCAGCAAAGAATTCATGTAAGATATCGAAGAAATCGATTTTAAAACCGCTCCAAGGGATGAGAGAGATAATCATAATCACGAAAGTGACAGCGAAAACTCCCATGATGAGTTGGCGTTTGAAATTGTATTCTGGTACGCTATTAAGATTAATCGGCTTAAAAGTGGAAGCGACGGAAGAATCATCGGCGTATTTACCAGCTTTTGCTTTCTTGGCGTAATTCATGACGAAAAGAATGGCAAGAACGAGCATGACTACGAGGACGAGCATTTGAATCCAGAGAATGTTACCGAGTTGAACATCAGCGGTTCTAGCGGCAATACCCGTAGAAAATGGGTTGACGGTGGAAGCCAAAACACCGACTCCACCACCTAAGACGATCATCATCATGGCGGTCATGGAATTATATCCAGCAGCCATCATGACTGGAATAATAAGGGCATAAAAGGCGACAGCTTCTTCTTGCATGCCATAAGTGGTACCACCAATAGCGAATAAGGTCATCAAGATTGGGATAAGGAAAATTTCTTTACCGTTCATCTTCTTGAGAAGACCACCGAGAGCAGCGTCGAGGGCGCCAGTTTTCATGGTAATACCGAGGAAACCACCGAGAATCAAGACAAAGATGATGACATCAAGACGATCAGCCATACCTTTGATTGGCGCCATGAAGACATCCCAAAGACCTTGGCGATGATCGACGGTAGTGACTTCTCCGGTTTCTTCGTCTACGATACGTTCGACTTTGTCGATGCGCTGGTAGGTGCCGGCTTCGCGAATTTCCTGAGACGGATCATTCGGATCTTTAATCATATTATATTTACCGGATGGAATAACCCAGGTGAGGGCTGCCATCAGGCCGATGATCGCAAACAAAACAGCAAAAGCCGATACCTTCTTGGTATGAGGGGCTTTTTGTTTTGGTTGTTTATTCACCTTTTGAGGTTTTTCAACCATATATGTCCTTTCATATAAGTTTGGTTTATATGACTCAAGTATAACACTTATGCTAAAAAAGAAGCAGGGGGTCTGCTTCTTTTTTATTGTGGAAAACTGAAATCAGTCTAGAGAGTTAAATCCATGACTGCTTCAATGGTATAAACCCGGTTTTCCGCTTGGTCAAAGACGACGCTGTTTGGACTGTAAAAGACTTCATCAGAGACTTCCATGGCATCAAGGCCATATTGTTCGAGAATTTCTTTACCAATCTTAGTTTTCTTATCGTGGAAGGCTGGCAAACAGTGTAAGAAAATGGTGTTTTTCTTGCGAGTAGCCTGCATAAGCTCACGATTAACTTGATAGGATTTAAGCAGATTAATGCGTTCTTCGAATTTATCTTCTTCGCCCATGGAGACCCAAACGTCGGTGTAAATTGCATCGGCATCGGCGACGGCTTCGTAAGGATTCTCCACGATTTTGATGGTGGCGCCAGTTTGATATTTTTTAGTTATGGCATTACATTCATCGATAAGAGATTGTTCTGGGAAGAGTTCTCTAGGGGTACCGATGGAAAAATGAAGACCTAAGAGGGCCGAAGCAATCATTAAGGTATTGGCGACGTTATTGCGGCCATCACCCACGTAAGCGAGGTGGGTGCCACGTAGATGGCCCACGTGTTCCATAATAGTCAACATATCGGCGAGACCCTGGGTCGGATGGAATTTGTCGGTTAGACCGTTCCAAACTGGGACGCCAGCATATTTGGCGAGTTCTTCGACGGTTTCATGGGCGAAACCACGAAATTCAATACCGTCAAACATGCGACCAAGCACCAGAGCGGTGTCACGGACAGATTCTTTTTTGCCGAGCTGAATGTCGTCTTTGCCGAGATATTCGGCGTGCATACCGAGATCACGAGCGCCACTGACGAAGGCACAGCGAGTTCTGGTGGAAGCTTTTTCGAAAAGTAAGGCAATGGTCTTCCCCTCGTGGTTACGATTTGACACGCCAGTCAACTTGTTGTTCTTGAGTTGCTTGGCGGTTTCCAGCATGGTTTGAACTTCACGCGGAGTGAAGTCTTTAAGGGTTAAAAATGAACGACCTTTGAGATTTAACATTAGATTTCCTCCCTGAAAAGTGGCATAGACATACAACGCGGGCCGCCACGACCACGACCAAGTTCGCTACCAGCAACCTCGATAACTTTGAGGCCGGCTTTGCGCAAGGCTTCATTAGTGACATAGTTACGATCATAAGTAATCACGACACCTGGAGCGATGGCGAGGGTATTGGAACCGTCATTCCATTGTTCACGAGCAGCAGCGATTGGGTCGCCATTGCCACATTGGATGAGTTGGACTTTTGGTACGCCAAGGGATTCGGCTAAGACATTAGTGAGATCGCGACGATGAGTAACTTCGTAGCCAACATGGGTGTTGGATTTATCGAGAACGTAAATATCAAGTTCACCACCGGCGGTCATGATCTCTGGATGGACGGAGAATTTGTCGTAATCAATCATGGTAAAAACAGTATCAAGGTGCATGAAGGCACGCTTAGCAGGAATCTTAATGGCGAGGACGCGAGTAAATTCGGAGTCATGGAAGAGACGTGAAGCGATGCGTTCAATAGCCTCAGCTTCGGTGCGTTCGGAAATACCGATGGCGACAGTGTGCTTGTTTAAGACTAATTCATCACCACCTTCGACGGAGAAACGATTGTTGCGATTATACCAAACTGGAATGTTTTGGTTGGCAAAACGTGGGTGGTATTTCAAAATATATTGCATGAAGAGCGACTCACGACGACGAGCTGGCCAGTGCATCTTGTTGATAGTGAGACCATTACCGATGGAAGCAGCTGGGTCACGGGTGAAATAAAGATTTGGCATTGGATCAAGATAGAATGGATAATCATTGACCATGAAGTGATGAAGTTGCTTATTGGTAGGTTCCATATCTTCAACTTCACTCTTTTTAACACCGGCCATGACCTTACGCACCATAGCGAGTGGTTCAAGCGACTGGAGGTAGTTGACGATGGCAAAGGTGGAAAAAGTTTCTTCCTGCTTTGAGGCGCGAACCATTTCGACGATGAAGCGATCACGCACTTCTTCGTTGGCAAGAGCTTCAGCGGCGAGTTGATCGAGGTAAAGTACCTCTACGCCGTTTTCACGCAAGACGTTAGCGAAGGCGTCATGTTCTTCTTGTGCGACCTTTAGATATGGCACGTCGTCGAAAAGCATACGGCTCATATATTCGGGAGTGAGAGCCTCGAGTTCTTCGCCTGGACGGTGAAGAAGCACGGTTTTGAGGCGACCAATTTCCGAATTAACTTGGATTTGTGGTTCCATTAGATTCTCCGTTTAAAATTTCTATAAGCTGATTATAGCATAAGCAGAAAAATTAAATCAGTCTTGATAAAAATTCAGTCTTAATGAAAAATCAGACCCCGAAATGAGATCTGATTTTAAGAAGATTTTTATGGAATTAGTCAATTTTTTTAACTTGAAGTGCGTCAAGCTCAACTGGCGTTTCGCGGCCAAACATGGAAACCATGACACGAAGTTTACCCTTGCTGGAATCGATTTCGGCGATGGTGCCTTCGAAGCCCTTGAATGGGCCATCAGTGATGGCGATTACTTCGTTAAGTGCGTAATTAACAGAG
>CALHIA010000048.1 GCA_938030585.1 uncultured Candidatus Saccharibacteria bacterium
AATAATTTACTGAGGAAGCCCGCCGGCTTTTCTTCCACGCGCGTTTCTTGCTCGCGCATATCGTCATTCATCATCAAAGCTAAACCAATCGCCACCGCGAAACGAGGCTTCTTAGTTTCATTATCAATATGAGTCACATCCATTAGCGGCAAACCAATTCGAGTCGCCACTTCCATATGTTCTCTCGCGAAGCGTTCAATTCCACGCATCTCTGCACCTCCACCGGTCAAGACTACGCCTTCTGGTAATTTCTTTTCGTAGCCCGCAATCGCAATTTCTTTCTTCACATGTTCAAAAATGTCAATCAAGCGATCTTCTACAATGCGATTTACCATCGTCTTCGTAAAGCTAATTGATTCATCACCAAAGCGCATCGTCATTGGCTTATCATTATCAATCAATTCCGCCGTCACATATTTCATCTTAATTTCTTCGGCTACCTCTGTACTCACCGCTAAACTAATCGCAATATCGTTCGTAATATGATTCGCCCCCACATTAATCACGCCAAAATACTGCAAGAAACCTTCCATAAAAACCGCTACCGACGTCGTCGCGGCGCCCATCTCAACTACTGCTACGCCATTTTCCTTCTGACTCTCGAGTAGCACTGCACGACCCGCCGCTACTGCCGTTGGCACCAATTTCAAAGCGTTAATATTTAGGGTTCCGGCCACCTCTTTCAAATTCATGCAGACTGGCAAAAGTGCCGAAACTACATTCGCCTGCATTTCCAATTTAACCCCACGCATACCGATTGGGTTTCTAATCCCACCCTGACCCGCAATTGCATATTCTACTGGAATTACATCAAGTAGCGCACGGTTATCTGGTACAATGCCTGATACCGCAAATTCTTTTAAGCGCGCCACGTCCGCCTCGGTAATTTCCGAACCGGTAATCGAGATACCGCCCTGTGTTGGCGCTGTACCAACATTTGAACCATTAATTGAAAGATAGGCGTCTGCCAAATTCATCCCGATCATTCGGTCGATTTCAATAGAAGCTGCCTCGAGCGCATGCACCGCATTGCGTAAATTCGTCACCACACCCTTACTCATGCCCCCATTTTGCGGTGACTCAACCTTACCCACTACGGTAATCTGACCATTCATCTCACTGAGGACTACTTCGCGAATATTTTGCGTCCCCATATCGATGCCAAAACTAAACTTTGGTACTTGCTCGTTCATATATTTTCATTATAACATAAACATTTTCCAGTCTATAACAAAAAATCTGACGACTCGCGCCAGATTTTCCTTTTTTCTACAATCTACGAAGCCCCCTACTTTGTTGTTTTATCAACTTATTCTTTTGGGCAGTTTGGCAAAGTCAAAACCTCGTGACCTTCTTCCGTAACCAAAATCGTATGCTCACAGTGACAACCAATCGAACCATCCGAAAGCACCACATTCCAGCCACTCTCCGGATCCACATGATTATATGGCTTACCTAGAGACGACATCGGTTCAATACACAGCGTATCACCTGGCTTCAAGACATACCCCCTGCCACGTTTACCGAAGTTCGGCACTTCTGGTTCCATATGCATTGATTTGCCAATGAAGTGACCGACATAATTTTCAATCACCCCAAGATGACCTGCGCGCAGTACTTTTTCTACCGCATAGCCAATATCCCCCAGATGCACCCCTGGCGCCACCGTTTCAATCCCCGCCCAAAGTGCTTTTTCCGTAGTCTTAATCATCTGCTTCACCGCTGGATTTGCCTTACCTACCACTGTAGTAAATGCAGCATCTGTATGATATCCCTTAAAGCCAATCACTAGGTCGAAAGAAACCTTATCGCCGTCTTCCAGCGCGTAATTACTGTTTGGCGCACCATGCACCAATTCATTATTCACCGAAATACAAATCGAACCCGGAAATTTTTCTTTTAATTCATCATAAGAAACCGTCGCTCCTCGTGACACAATCTGTTGCCTCACCCAGGCATCGAGCTCGCGTTTGGTCATCCCCACCTCGACGTACTCGCGCAAATCTCGCAAAATCTCCCCCAAAATCTTGCCACCTTCGCGCATTGCTTCAATTTTTGCTTTATCCATATCTTTCTATTATACTACTCTTCCATACCCCTGTTAAGACTTCCGTCAACTAGTGCCAAACTTCTAATTTACTTTTAACCTACACCAATAGTTCTGACATTTTTCCGTCTCAACTAGCGCCAAAATTCTCTGATTTACTGTTTCCTCGTCACCATTTCCGTCCACTTCGTAAACTTTCAGGCCTTTTTTCTTCATTTTCGCCAAAAACGGCACACTTTTTTCCTGATAATAATTGATTTTACGCTGCCAAACCGCCAAATTATCGTCTTCCCGACCCCTTAAATTCAATCTACGGTAAAGTTCTTCTTCATCCACTCGAATATCTACCACAAATTCAACCTCTTGAAAAATTCCGGTTTTCTCCAACATATCCACCTGCTCGACACTTCCCGGTTGGCCATCGAATACCACATTTTTCCCAGAGTTAAGCTCTTTATACATATTCTCTGTCAAAAGCGCCACCAAAAGTTCCTCTGGAATCATCGCTCCCGTCTGCGTATATTCTTCAAAACGTTTTGAATCACGGATTAATTGTCCAGCCGAAAGCCAAGTTCGCCCCAGTTCCGCCGCCAACATTCTCCCCTGCGTCGATTTTCCCGCCCCCGCCGGACCGTAAATCATAATCATTCTTATGCGCCTTTCTTTATTTCCTTATTACTTCGTTTTTCATCATCGAGAGTGCCCTCTCGTAGACTTCTTCAGGTGTGCCCACTCCATCAAGCACCAAAAATCCTACTCCGCTTCCGAGTAGTGGTGCGATAATTTTTCCTCTGTTATCTTGGTAAATTTTCCAGCGTTCCTCAAAAATTTCCGGCGAATCCTGCTCGCGACCTCTTAAAGCTATACGCTTTTGCACCTCGGTTTTTGGTACGTCCACCTCGATCATGTAATCAATTTTTATTCCCCGCGACAATAAAATTTCCACCTGATTCGCCGTCCTCGGATAACCATCAATAATTGCATTTTCCGCGGTTTCTAATCTTGAAAAAATCAAATTCGACACCATCTGGTCATCAAATAATTGCGCCGTCGCTAATTTTTCTTGCACCCACGGCTCTTTACTTTCCCTGAGAATCGCTCCACCGGAAATCCATTCCCAGCCTAGCTCCTCCGCTAATCTTTTACCTAAAGTACTTTTGCCGCTTCCCGGCCCGCCTAAAAAAATTATATTCATCATTTTTAGTATAACACCTAGACCGACAAAAAACCCTCATCTGCGAGGGTTTTTAGTTATTTTAAGCCAAGTTTAATTCGTTCGGTTTTTTCTGCTTTGCGGATTTCACGCAAAATTGCCTTACGACGACGCTCTCTCTTGGAAATAGGCTTAGAGAAACGTAATTGTGATTTTGCTAGTGGCATAATTCCACTCTGTAAAACCTTACGATTAAAACGACGAATAATATTCTCGTTAGCCTCACCCTGGTCTTTTCTAGTTACTTTTATTGACATATAGCAGGATTATACCAGAGAGCCGCAGATTTTTCAATATCTAATCACTGCTATCACTTTTTTTAATTTGCAGCAACCGACTTTCCACGGTTTTTCGTCCTCGCCACTCATTGAGTACTAAATTTATATGCACATCATAAGTGGCATTCTTATCCAAATTAAACCACTCTTCTCGCGCATTAAACACCAAAGCCTTGAACAAATTTCCGTCCTTTTCCAGAGTAAACTTCAGATGTTTTTTCTCTGCACCCAGTGTTTCTACGAACTTAATTTTTGTATTCAAAAGCTCAAAAATTGGCTCCGCATTCCCTTGCCCAAATGGCTGAAGTACTGACATCTCTTCATATAAATCCACATCCAGTTCCGCCAAGTTATCCACCCGAATATCTTCCACTACCTCCAGATATTTTTCTTGTTCAGTTAAGTTTAGACTTCGATAATATTGATTCACCGCCTCTTTGAAGCGCATTAAATCTTCTTTTTTCAGCTTCACCCCACAAGCCGCCGCGTGACCACCCCCACCAATTAAGGTTTCATTTACCGCCTTAATCGCTTCTGCCAAATTAAAATCTCCAAATGACCGACCCGAACCCTTATAAATACCCTCTGTTTCCCCCAAAACGAAGGCTGGTCTACGGTATTTTTCCACCAATCTTCCAGCAATAATCCCTAACACTCCTTCATGCCAATTGCCAGCTGCCACAATTACTGGCTCGTTATCAACTAAAATCTCTTCCAATGCCGCACGTTGTGCCGTACGTCTCTCCCCGTTTAATCGATTCAATTCCTCCGCCAACATTGCCGCCTCGGCTCGCTCCTTCGACATCAAAAGTTTTAATGAAATTTCTGCCGACTCCATACGTCCGCCCGCATTTAGCCTTGGTCCAATTTGAAAGCCAATGGCCTCTGAATCAATTTTTTGTACATCCGCCGCCCGCATCAATTCTAAGAGCCCCACTCGCTTTGTTTTCTGCAAAATAATCAATCCATAATAAGCCAGTTCCCGATTAATCTGATTCATCACCATCGAATCACAAATCGTCCCAATCAAAACTAGATCAAGAAACCATTTCTCTTGATTCTGAGGGATCATTCTCTCTAGAACCAAAGCTTGCATCACCATAAAAGCCACTCCCGCCCCACAAATTTCCCGAAGCTCTTTTCTTTCTAAATCGACTTCTTCCTCCCCATATCGCTTCGGATTCACCACGGCAAGCGCTCGCTCTGGCACTCCACTCATTAGTTCATGATGGTCAGTCACGATTGTATCAATTTTGTGTTCAGCTAATTTTTTTATCACTTCCGCGTTATTACTTCCACAATCCACGGTCACTACCAGACCAACTTTGAGCTCCACAGCCCTCTCCAGGCATCTTTCGCTCATACCATATCCGTCAATAAAACGATCCGGTAGCATCACTTCCACTCGCTTCACCCCCGCTAGTTTCAGCGCCTCGCACATAATCGTGCTCGCGGTTACTCCATCCACATCATAGTCGCCATAAACTAGTACCGTCTCGCCCTGGTTTACTGCCGCTTTAATTCGCGCTACCGCTACCTCAATATCTGGCAACTTCTTTGCGTGTTCTAAACTATATTTTGGCCGCAAAAATTCTTCCGACACCCCTCTTTTCGCTAGAATTTCCTCAAAAATCTTCGACATACTTCAAAAAATTATTGAATTGTCTTCGTTACTTTTTGATTTGGTGACATTTGCTGACTTTTAATCACAATCGTCTGCAATTCTTTCAAGATTGGATATTGTTTATTTGTCTGATAAATAGTCGTGTTACCCTTTTTCGAAGTCACCAAAAAATTCGCCTTTTCCAGCCTCTTTAGTTCCCTTTGAATATTACCCGCATCCTCGTGAATCAATTTCGCCAGTCCCCTAACGTGAACCTTAAAGTCCGGATATTTGGCAAAAACTACCAAAATTTTCCGGCGAACCCGAGATGTGATAAAAACATCTAACATTTACCTCTTTCCTTTCTTAAAGTATATCATAAATGCTAAAATATACTTGATGTACTATGAGGTAATTCCCACCACTACTTTCAAAAAATCCCCTCTCTTTTCTGATGGTCTCCTTACCTACTCTTTTGACCAAAATCTCGCCCCAGGCACTATTGTTTCTATTCCTCTTGGCAAGAAAACCGCCCTCGGTATTATTTATCGAAAAACCACCGCTCCTACCGACCAAAATTTCATTATTAAATCGATTAATAAAATTGTTCACCCAATCCCCCTACCAAATCATCTCCTAAAAAGCCTGGCCTGGCTTTCTTCATACTATTTAAATCCAGTAGCCAAAACTGCCAATCTTTTTCTCCCTCTCGGTATCGAAAAAAATCGTCGCAAAAAATCTACCACTACCACTGCCACTACCGCCACCACTACCGACACTATCAGCGCTACACCAGTTAAGACAGCAACCCCAGCTACCATCACCTCCACCACTATAAATACCACGCCTTCTGCCACCACTAGCAAACAAATCCCCCTTAATTCCGCTCAAAAACAAGCCCTCACCGAACTACATAAAATCAAAACTCACACCAAACTCCTTCACGGCATCACCGGTTCCGGTAAGACCAATATCTACCTCGAGCTCGCTAGCCAAGTTTTTAGCTCAAACCAATCCGTGATTCTTCTCGTTCCCGAAATTTCCCTCACTCCTCAACTAGTTGGTCGTTTTCAGGAGCATTTTGGCACTCAAGTGATTTCCCTACATTCCAAGCTCACCGAAGCTGAACGTCACCTTATCTGGCAACGTATCCACGAAGCCGATCAGTCCACGCCTTTTGTCATAATTGGCCCACGCTCTGCTCTTTTTTCTCCTCTAAAAAACCTTGGCCTCATTATTATCGATGAAGCCCATGAGCCTAGTTTCTATCAAGATACTTCACCACGCTACCATGCGCTCCGTCTCGCTAGCTTCATGGCTCAAACCCTCAAAATCGATTGTCTCCTCGGCACCGCTACTCCACGCGTTGAGGATTATTTCCTAGCACAAAAGAATCACGCCTACGTCGCCCTCTCTGAAAAAGCTAAATCCATCACCAGCCAAACCAAAATTAGCCTCATCGACCTAAAGGATCGCGCTCTTTTCACACGTAACCGCTATTTTTCCGATGCTCTGCTGCAAGACATCGAAAACAATCTTAAACAACATAAGCAAACTCTACTTTTTCATAATCGTCGTGGCTCTGCCCCACTCACAATCTGCGAACATTGTGGCTATCAGGTCCTCTGTCCCAACTGTCTTCTTCCGCTCACTCTTCATAGTGACTCCTATCAGCTAATTTGTCATACCTGTGGCCACCATGAACCAGTCCCTTCCACTTGTCCGGTCTGCCATCACGGTTCTCTCATCCATAAAGGTTTCGGCACCAAGCTTCTCGAATCAGAACTTAAAAAACTCTTTAAATCTACTCGCATTGCTCGCTTTGACGCCGACAATACTACCGCCGATTCGCTCACCCAAAATTTTGAAGCCGTCAAAAACGGTGATATCGACATCATTATCGGCACCCAAACTATCGCCAAGGGGCTCGATCTCCCATTATTGAACACCGTCGGAATCGTCCAAGCTGACGCCAATCTCAATCTGCCGGATTATGCCGCCGAAGAACGTACTTTCCAGCTCATCACCCAGGTTATCGGTCGCGTCGGACGCGGACATAATGATATTAATCACGTTTTTCTTCAAACCTTTCAGCCCGAACATCCCGTCATCCTCGCGGCTAAATCCTTAGACTATGCCAAGTTTGCTGATTATCTCCTCAAAAAACGTCAACTTTCTCACTTACCGCCATTTTTCTATTTGCTACGCATCTCTATCGTCAAAAAGACCGAAGAACTCACTATTAAAAAGATCATGAGTCTACATCGCACACTCAAAAAATTTCCCGACGTTTATCTTTCCGCTCCTACGCCCTCCTTTCATGAATACACCCCCAGTGGCTACTCTTGGCAAATCATCGTCAAGGCTAAAAAACGTGACTCGCTCACTCACCTCATTGAGTCACTTGATCAGTATCCCGAAATTCGCTTCGCTATCGACCCACCAAGCCTCATCTAATTCGCCAAACCTGACCTGTTCTACTTAGGTCTAATTCGACCCGCCTGGCCTGATTCAGCATTTTAAGCTAAATTTAATTCCTTTAATTTCTAGGTGATATTTTCTGCGCCCACCACGGCGCCCTTATCAAAACTTAAATGGAGGAAGAATAGTATATTTGAAATTATGATTATAAAAATCTAGGATACTTTTTTGGTCATATGTGTTGAGAGATAGTTCTAATTATAGTATGGGAGTTTAATATAATTCTTTCTTCCTCCATCCAAGCCTTGCCTTTTGGCGTCTATTTTATTTTTTCTTTTTACCCTTTCGTTTAATTAATTGTGATTATTTAGCTTCATTATAAGACTTCCAATTTTTAGAAAACCTCTCTCCCTAGCAAACCCCTAGTCTATCTCTACCGCACCAGATTAAAAGTTAACTCCGAGATGTCCATAAATCACCCTTGAAACGCCCCAAAATCCCGACAAATTAACTTCAAAATTATTCCAACAGCTTCAAAAAAATGCCTCAACCCCTCACTATATATTGCTTAAGCTTTATAAAAACCCAAAATCGGTTATAATATTAAGATATGAAAATTATTGAATCTCCTGACCCAAGACTTCGCCAAAAGTCTCAGAAGGTCAACTATGTTACTGATGAAATTAAAGATATGATCCAGGCAATGGTCGACGCCAGCCTCGAATGGGAAAAATCTCACCCTCACGAACTTTCTGCCGCTATGGCTGCCCCTCAGCTCGGCATTAACAAGCGTCTAATTATTATCCGCGACAGTATGGATGATAAAACCAATACTTCCTTTACTACTCTAGTAGACCCAGAAATTATCAAGCAAGAAGGTAAAATTGTCGAAGATTTCGAAGGCTGTCTCTCTGTTCCGTTTATTTATGGCAAAGTTCCACGCTACTCGAAAATTCGCGTCAAAGCTAAACTCGAAGATGGTACCGAAGTCCGCATTAAAGCTACTGATGAGCTCGCCCGTACTCTCGCCCATGAAATTGATCACCTCGATGGTGTTCTCTTTATTGATCGTATCAAAGATAAGGCCGATGCCTTCTTCGAACTCGATGAAAATGGCGACCTAAAGCCAGTTGATTATGAAACTCGCATTAAGAATAATAAACAACTCTTTCCAGACGAAGATTAGCCTTTTTCTTATTGAACACATAATTTATTCGAGGTAAAAAATGAGCACAAAATTTATCTTTTTTGGCAATGGACCCCTAGCAGAAGCCACGTTAAATCAACTTTTAACTGCCAAAAACCTAGAATTAGTTTTCCATGCTAAAACTAAGGAAGATTTAGTAGAAGTTGCCCGCTTAAAGCATGAAAATCCTGAAATTAAGGGTATCCTCGCCAGTTTCGGTATCCTAATCAAGTCCGACTTACTTGAACTTTTTGAGCCCGAAGGCATCCTCAATCTTCACCCCTCTCTTCTCCCCCTCTATCGTGGAGCCTCACCTATTGAATCCGCTATCTTAAATGGCGATCAAGATTTTTCTGTCTCTATCATGAAGCTCGTTAAAGCTATGGACGCCGGACCAATTTACTATCAAACCACTCTTAAGGCCCCTGAGTTCTCATCCAGCCTACCCGAAAAATCGGAAATCTACCAGAAGCTCGCCACCATTGGCGCTAATTGGCTAATCGAGCACCTGGACTCCCTGCCAAAACCTACCCTACAAGACGATGAGAAGGCCACCTTCACCACTAAGTTCGATAAAACCGACTCGAACCTATCCTTATCCAAAGTGAGCGCCACAGAAGCTCTCAATCGCATTCGCGCCTTCCAAGGCTTTCCGAAAAGTAAGCTTCAAATTCACGGCCTTGAGTGTATTATTCTAAAAGCCCACGTCGAAACCGAAAAATCTATTAACCCCCTTGCATTCCCTTGTCAAGATGGCAACTTCCTCGTTATCGATCAGCTTCAGCCAGCCAGCAAGAGACCTATGGACGCCAAATCCTTTATCAACGGCTACCTAAAATAGTCCGCTACCTCCCTAAGCTTCCAAAATCCAGAGCTCAAAAAACTAAACAATCCTCCACTCTGCGCCACTTTACCATCAAAAATCCCTCTTCCGAGGGATTTAAATTTTGTGTTCAAAGTATTTTTAATCTATAAAGTCATTGATTTACGAATTTCTTCACTTGAAGCGCGTACTTCTTGTTTTAATTCCTCAAATACTTGGCGAGAAACCTCTGCGTAATTTGGACGATTGGTTTGAATCCATTTGACACTTAAATATTCACTTAAAATATCTACCGTCCCCTCTGTTACGCCGTAGCGTTTCAAGAGATTTTGATACACTTCATCAATACGATAATCACCTAGTTTCGCCAAGGCTTTAATCATCACATTTTTATCTTTTTTCATGATACCGTCGAACTCTTCAAGTTGCTCCAAGCTCAAGCCTTCACTTAACTTTTCGCCGATACGGTTTTCTAACAGTCTCTGTGCTTCTTCGATAAAAGCGGCTCTTTGCATCTCATCAAGATCGCCTAGCCCCGTTTCTCTCAAAAAATTTTCATCCACCCGAATCATATTATCTCCTAATTTACCCCATTATAACGCTTTTTCCTATCAACCACAAGCGTTATTCCAGTCGCAACACTTTTTAATCAAAAATCATCATTCTTCCCCCTCTTCTAAAATCCGCCAAGCCAATTTCGCACATCTCACTCTCGCTGGCATATTTTGAATCATCGAAAAAACTTCTAACTCACCCCTAATTTTCTGCGCTTTTTCACTTGAAATTCCCATCACCAAATCAAAGAACCCCTGCATCAGCTCCCGCGCCTCTTCCAGAGTTTTCCCCCTAATCGCATCAATCATCATATCCGCTGAAACTTTCGAAATTGCACACCCCACCCCCGAAAAACTCCCCTCCAAAATTACCCCATTTTCAATCTTCAAACTCACCACAAACTCATCACCACAACTATGATTCACCAAAGTTTTGGTCAAATTCGCCTCAATTTTTTGCTCAAAATTCAACGGATTTAAATTTCGTTCCAATAATTCTTCCCTGTATTTGCTCTGAATTTCTCGCATTGTTTTCTTCTCCAATTTCACAAAATCTCACTCATCGTATCATTTTCCTCTCCAATTTCACCAAATTTCATTCATTTCCGCCAACATTCCTCCTCTGTCGACCATTATTCCAGCCCCATCACTCCGCGCACTCTCCTAAGGCAAGCTAAGAAATATTTAACATCTATATTTGTATTATAAAAAGCTAAACTCGCTCGCACCACCGCGCCGATCTTTTTCTCTGTTAAAAACGGTTCCGCACACATCATTCCCGCCCGCACCATCACACCGAAATCTGCCAAAATCTGTGCCGTATCATGTGCATGCACCCCCCTTACGTTAAAACTAATAATTCCATTTTCTGCAAAATATAATTCAATATTCTCATCCTTCTCTAATTCTTCGCGAATTCTCTCAGTTAATCCAGTTTCTACACCATAAATTTCCGAATGTTCCAGCCAAAATTCTTCCGTCGCAGAAAGCCCAGCAATCGCCCCCATATTTAGCGTCCCACCTTCAAATTTACTCGGCCCCGGCGCAAAGCTCATCTTTACTTTTTCATCCGCAAGCTTCACAGATTCCACCATTTCACCCCCATAATTTAACGGCTTTAACTCCTTCATCAAATCATACCTCAGATATACTACTCCCACACCCATTGGCGCTCCAATTTTATGCCCCGAGAATACTAAGCCGTCCACCCCTAATTCCCTCACTTTAATTTTCTTATGCGCCACCAACTGCGCTGCATCCATCAAAATTAGCCCCTGAAAACCTAAGCTCCTCAATTCTTTCGCGATACCACTGCGGTCCGCACCGGTCACATTACTCATCCCCGTCATCGCCACTATCTTAATTTTTGGCTCCACCCCTGAAGTATCTACACGTTCAAGATCCAGCTTCACCTCATTCACTAGATCTTCCGTAATTCGTACTTTTTCCCCGTAACGCTCAGAAAAAGCCAAAAGATTACTATGATGAGACTCTAAATCCACCAAAATCTCCCCCTCATGGCTCCCATCCTCGCTTAGCCACCCCTCAATTCCATTAGCCAGTAAATTTAGTCCCTCCGTCGCATTTTTCACAAAAATCACTTCTAGTGGTTCATAACCTAAAAACTTAGCAGTTATCTCACGCGCTTGCCAAAGTTCCGCCGTTGCAAGCTCCGACAATTCATAGACTCCACGCAAAGGATTCGCATTTTTCTTTGTATAAAAATCTTGTTCAGCCAAAAGTCCAACCGACAATCTCTGCATAGTAGCCGCGTTATCTAGATAAACAAAAGGCAGGATTTCATCCAACTCATTTTTCTCAAATATCTCAAATTCTTCTCTGTACATTTTGCTTATCCTTAACTTTTTTATTCAATTTTTGACTTATTATTTATTCAATTTCAGCTCGCCTTCACACTCTAATCTGCATATAGTTAAATCATGTATTCAGGTTACCCATTCTGCATTTCTAACTTAATTAAATTATTCATTTCCATCGCGTATTCTAGTGGCAAGGCCTTCGTAATTTCTTCCGAAAATCCTCGAATCAGAATTTCTTTCGCCTTTTCTTCACCAATTCCGCGTGTCGCAAGATAATATAAAATCTCTTCCGATAATTTTCCCACCGAAGCCTCGTGGGTCACTTCTGCTTCCCCAGATTTTACGTCCACCATTGGTTCCGCATAAGACTGTGACTCACTATCTAAAATCAACGACTTGCAATCAATATAAGCCTTCACCCCCTTTACCCCCTTCCCTACCTTTGCCAGGGTTTTCGTCATACTCACGCCACCATTCTTCGCCACCGACTTACTACGAATCATCGCCGAGGTATTATCCGCCAAACAAATCACCTTTGCTCCGGAGTCCAAGATTTGCTCTCCCGAGGCCAAGCTCATCCCTAAATATTCCATTTTTGCCCCCTCCCCCTTCAAAATCGTTGTCGGATACAGCATCGTTACCTTCGAGCCAAAAGTCCCTGACACCCACTCCATTTCCCCGCCCGCTTCGACCAACGCTCGCTTAGTATTCAAATTGAACACATTTTTTGACCAACTTTCTACCGTCGAAAATCGCATTTTTGCCCCCCTTTTTACGAAAATTTCTACCGACCCCACATGTAAATTATTTTTCTCATATTTTGGCGCCGAACACCCCTCGATAAAATGTAGCTCACTTCCCTCGTCCACCACAATTAAGGTATGTTCAAACTGCCCAATTCCTGGCTCGTTCATTCGATAATAACTCTGAATTGGTAGCTCCGCCGCCACCCCCTTGGGCACATAAATAAATGATCCACCACTAAACATTGCCGCATGTAGCCCTGCAAATTTATGATCATCTTCTGGTACCAATTTCATAAAATGTGCTAAGAAAATCTCCCCTACCGGCGCCCCATATTTTGCCAAATTTTCCTCCGAAGTCTTATCTGTTGCGAGAATTGCTTCTTCTAGCGGTAAAAACACCACCCCAGATTGCGCTAATTTTTCGCGCATACGCTTGACAGAAATGACTTGCGAAACTGCTGTCGCCTTAGCCAATTGATAGGTTTCAAACCAGGTCCA
>CALHIA010000049.1 GCA_938030585.1 uncultured Candidatus Saccharibacteria bacterium
AAAGTTTTCCCGCCAGCTCCGCCGCGAGCTCCGTTTCTGGACGGGGAATTAAAACATTTTGATTTACCAAGAAAGGTCGCCCCATAAACCATTTCACCCCTAGGATATATGCGAGTGGCACCTTATTTGCACGCAAAGCCACCATCTGG
The DNA here is from genome assembly GCA_938030585.1 of uncultured Candidatus Saccharibacteria bacterium. Lineage (GTDB taxonomy): Bacteria > Patescibacteriota > Saccharimonadia > Saccharimonadales > Saccharimonadaceae > Nanosyncoccus. The sequence goes on from CALHIA010000049.1 coordinate 150, forward strand.
TCAGCCTTCTTCCTAGCCTCATCAGAAATCTTATCCGCCCCATGAGTTACGAAAAAACTCCGGTCCTGTACATCCATCGAGACCGCCAAAATAATCTCCGCCTCAGCCGGGTTAATAATTTGCTTCGAAACCTCCAGCCAACTTTTTACCGTGGTTGCCATTTGCTCCTTAAAAATTTATTCTGCGATGCCGTTTTCCGTACGAATTACATCGAGCTCACACTTCTTCAGCTCCAAAATAATATCATCAATATCGCCATCCATCACTGCGTTTACGTTCGATCTGGAATAATGAATACGATGATCCGTCACACGATCCTGTGGGAAATTATAAGTACGGATTTTCTCTGAACGGTCACCCGTACCAATCAAATTTTTACGTGCTGCCGAGGCATTTTTCGCCGCTTCCGCACGTTGAATATCGTTCAAACGCGTACGTAGCACCATCATGGCGCGCTCCTTGTTTTGACGCAAAGAGCGCTCATCTTGCATTGCCACCATGATTCCGGTCGGCAAATGCGTAATACGAATAGCCGAGTTTGTCGTGTTCACTGATTGACCACCGTGTCCACCCGCGTGAAAAATATCAATCCTTAAGTCTTTTTCATCAATTACAATTTCCGACTCTTCTACCTCTGGCAAAGCCACCACTGTCACCGTAGAAGTATGGATGCGACCTTGCGATTCCGTGACTGGTACACGTTGTACACGATGCACGCCACCTTCAAACTTCATCGTCCCGAAAGGCGTGTCTCCATCCATTTTGAAGACCACTTCTTTTACCCCACCGGTTTCATTAAGGCTTTCGTTCATTAGCTCCACCTTAAAACCGTGTTTTTCCGCATAACGCAAATACATGCGGTAAAGCTCAGCCGCAAACAACGAAGCCTCGTCGCCACCTGCACCAGCTCGAATTTCCATAATCACCGGCTTATCATCATCCGGATCGCGCGGAATTAGCTTATCATCAAGTTGCCTAGTTAAATCAGTAATTTTTTCGGTAAGCTCTTGAATTTCAAGCTTTGCCATCTCGCCTAGTTCTGGATCCGAAATGATTGCCTCGTCATCCTTAATCTGTTGCTCAGCACGAGTAATTTCATTTTTTAAATCCAAAATTGATTCGACCTCTGCCTTCCTCTTCGATTTTGCAGCAAAATCATTTTCGAGGTAAGCCTTCGGATTTTCCAAGAATTGGTTAAGCTGGGTCAATTCCAACTCTAAACTTTTGATTTTTTCGTCCATATTAGATTAATTATATAATAATCCACCCCATATTCCAATGTTAGAAAAAGCAAAAAACCAACTCCACTAACTGATGTATAAAAATCATTTTTTACATATAATGAATATATGGAGAACAAAAAACCAAAAGTCGGAAAATTACCCACTATTAAACAAACGCACATTTTAAA
>CALHIA010000050.1 GCA_938030585.1 uncultured Candidatus Saccharibacteria bacterium
GGTTACTGTTATTGAGTGGGCGGATACGGTCAGTGAAATTCTTCCCGCCAATCATTTGCGTCTAGAAATTCTCATTAATGATGACGGTAGTCGCACGCTTAATTTAACTAAAAGTCTCACTTCGGAGCATTAATATGAAACTCTATCTCGACACTTCTACAGAAAATACCATCCTCAAGCTCGATGATAAGGAATATTCCGCCCCTCTCAAAAATCAATTAGCTGAGCAAATTTTCACTTTTATTCATGATAAACTTGTCGAAAATCAGGCCGACTGGGCGGATCTTACGGAAATCACTTTCTTCGCCGGCCCAGGTTCCTTTACTGGCCTGCGCATCGGTGCTGCCGTAGTAAATACTTTGGCTGATCAGTTGCAGATTCCTTTGAAGAATCAAGACGGGGAAGTAGTGCCCATCATTTTGCCTAACTACGGTCGCCCAGCCAATATTACGCCATCCAAAAAATAAATCTCCCATTCCGTCACGCATTTCGCTTGTGCTATAATATATGATATAAGGAAATTCATGGATCAAGATCTTCATCAAAATCAAAACAACCAAAAACCCCAAACCATCGGTGGTGTGACTTTTTCTGCTGGCCTTTCACATCCTGTGACTCCTCAGGTCAGTCCAGGTTCTAATCAGCCAAGTTTCGCCAAGCCAGCTTCTGAACAGTCGAATGCCACCACTCCTCAGCCTACTATCCCTAGTCCAGCTGATCTCTTTAATAATAATTCTGCCGTTTTTTCTGCCCCTCAGTCCACTACGGTTTCTACTCCAACTACTGAAACCCCAGCTAATTCCTATCAAGCCAATAATTACACTCCACCAGTCGCTTCTGCTGAACAGATTTTTGCTGCCGAGACCACCAATAATTTTTATACCAACGACAGTTCCAATCCTTTTGGTGAAAATGGCTTCACACAGGCTGCCCGTAATGGCAATCCTAACTCTAACCAGAATATGATTAATCAATCTATTCAAAATGCTGCCATGTTGAATCAAGCCACCGAAACTCAGAAAAATCCAGGTCAAGAAATGAATAATGGCCCAGAAATTGTTTATAATCAGCTCAATATCCCAGTCGCTTCACCAACTCATTTTGAAGAAAAATTCACCGTAGTGGATCCAAATGCCGATGCAGCAAAATCCGCTGAAGCCGCCAAGGCTGAAAAAGAAGCCAAAGAAAAAGACCCTCGATTTATCGCTATGAAAGCCTTGAAGAAGATGACCACCATGGCGATGGTTTTTGGTATTCTCGCTGTTTTGTTCCTCGTTTTGAGCTTAATCGGTTTGGTTTACGGTATTTCTCAAGGTGATAAAATTACTACCGCGAATAATACTATTAAGAACCAAGCTCAAATCATCGCTGCCGTCGAAGAATCTTCTGGCGTGGCGAAAATTTCTACCCCAGCCGATGTGCCAGTTTACAAAACTACTCTCGGTTATATTTATCTTTCTGACTGGAATATTAAATTAAAGGTTCCAGATAATCTTTCCACCATGAGTTATGTCTTAAATACTTACGAATATCGCAATTCAATCTGCTTTAACGGTATTCAGAAAGGGGTCCAAGCGAAACAGGAATTTGCTGACCCGGCCAAGAATCTTGGTAAGCAAGGCTGTGTCGTGCGTGTACCGGTTTCTGAAGGTGATTTCGAAGCTTCCACCGGTAAACGTTTTGGCACCAAGGTTACCACTTACAAGGATTATAATTTCTTCTACATCGACCCGACCGTCAGTAGTA
>CALHIA010000051.1 GCA_938030585.1 uncultured Candidatus Saccharibacteria bacterium
TATGGACTATTTAACTCAATAAAGCCTCCACCAGAATCAGTATTTGCGACATGCGCAACGGAAACAGCCCTAACAAAATTTAAAAATTTATTTTTATCCATTAGATATAATACCTGTTTTGGTTCCTCGCAATTTATATTTTTTTTATTAGGAATATTATCTAGTATATTTTTAAACGTTTCAAAAGACTTTTTAAAAAATGCAGGCCTTGGGTCGTGTAGATTAATATTTTTAAATTGAGCTATCTGTTTTAAACAATCATTAAAATTAAAAAATACATAAAAAAATAATAGACAATCAGATTCATTAAATTTTTTATAGTTATCAATATTATCTATTATTGAAAGAAAAAATAATAACTGATTAAGCCAAGCAAAATAAGCTACATTTTTAACACCTTTAACATCTATATTGTCTTTAATATCTTTAATATCTTTAATATCTTTGTTAATAAAGATTTCCAAGATTGAAATTATTTCACTATAAATCACTGAAGGGTCTATAAGTAAATTTTTATTAATATCATGTAAAAAATCAACACGCGTCAACATAGTATTAATATATTACAATTTAAAACAAGTCACAACAAAAATGTCAGCCGTTCAATAATTAATAACATGTCATCAATATGCAGTAGTATAATATAACTTATGACAGATACCACTATCACTAAACTCCACCCCATCCGTCTGATTTTTCAGATTCTTGCATTTTTATCCACCTGTACAGTCTTTTATTTTTTATATCAAACAAAAATTCTACCAGCGCACTTCTTCAGTCTTCTTGCTTTCATAACCTTTTTAATTATTACCACTCTAATCTTTTTTAGTCACCGCCACAAATTCGCAGTTATCATCTTAAGTATTATTTTTTTCATTAATTTCATCCTTGCCTTCCTCCTCTTCAAATACAACGACTATTTCTCCAAAATCAGTCCCAACAAAACCTATTTTGAAAAATACAGCCTTGTCACCCTCAAAAATTCTAATCTCACAAAAAACACCACGAGTACTATTTCGCCTCTTGGGCTTTTAACCAGTGACCCCTATTTCGAAACCGTCAAACAGTATCTCACATCCGCAGAGAGTAACCGTCCAGACCTCCTCAAAACTCCTCTCGAAGAAACCAATCTCAAGACCTACGACAACCTCCTCGCCCTCACCACAGCACTCACAACCCCTAAATCCGCCAACGACAAGCTCCAGACTATCTTCCTTGGCCACACCTATCTCGACGCGTTGAGGGACAATAATGAGACTATTTATAATCAACTCCAAATCCTCGCCGATATCGAAATAAAAGTCGCACCGAAGCATGTCGAAACCACCTCGCACGCTTCACTCGACTCGCCATTCACTATTTATCTCAGTGGCATCGATAATCGCGACCATACCCTGCCTTTTGCCGCCCGCTCCGACGTCAACCTCATCCTCGCCATCAATCCCGCCAAGCATAAGATTCTCCTCCTCAATACTCCACGTGATTTTTATGTCCCCCTCGCCATGAATGGCAAACTCGACAAACTCACCCATGCCGGACTTTATGGCGTCAATGAATCAATCCATACTCTAGAAAATTTCTATAATATCAAATTCAATTATTACGCGCGTATCAATTTCGATGCCACTTCCACCATCATCGATCAACTCGGCGGTGTCGACATTCATATTCCCTACGTCGTCAATACTTATCACGGTCACCGTCACTATGAACCAGGGAATTATCATTTGAATGGTGATGAAGCGCTCGATTTTGCGCGTGAACGCGTCTCAATTAGTTGGGCTGGTGGTGACCGTGAGCGCGGCCGTAATCAGGAAAAAATTCTCACTGCTTTAATTCAAAAACTTCAGTCCGACAAAACCAATCTCACTCGCTTCGATCAGATTTTCAATTCTATCGCCAAAAATATTCAAACCAATTTCACTCCCGATGATCTCAAATATCTCGTCCAGAAACAACTAACGAATTTTTCCAACTGGCAAATCGAATCCATTGACGTCGATGGTAAGGCCGATATTACTTCGACTTACACCTACCCTGAACCTAAGCATTTCGTCTGGCACCCTTATCAAGATACCGTCGACCGCGCCAAAGCCAAGCTCCAAGAATATCTCGCCGAATAAAAAAACTTGTTCCAAGGGCCAAGCTCCATAAATAACCCAGAAAACCAGACCAAGGATTCATATTCAATCCGCGCCCTCTCACGGCTCCGGCCTTTTAGCGGCGCCCGCAAAGTGTTACAATAAGCTAATGACTATTCGCACCCACAATTTTTTCTTGCCTACCCTTCTAGTTTTTCAGATGCTTTTTATCTTCACCATGTCTTCCTTCGGCCATACCTCTTCCGACGCCCAGAGCAATCTCTTCGTTGATTTTATCGCGCAAAATTTCCCGCACGTCCGTCACGGTTTAGAGAATAATTTAATCAGCCTCAGTACTCTGATTTTTCTCGTACGAAAAACCGCCCACTTCACCGAATATGCCATCCTGGGCAGCCTCTTTTTCCTTAATCTAAAAAGTTGGCAAAGGCCAAAAAGCTCGACCTCAATGAATATTCTTCTCAGTCTAATCTTTAGCTTCCTCTACGCTTGCACCGATGAGCTTCATCAAATCTTCGTCCCCGGCCGCTCCGCTCAGTTTCGCGACATTTTAATCGACACTCTTGGCGCCAGCTTTGGCGTCCTTATTACATATTTAATCATCAAGCTTTTCGCCAAAGTCAAAGCACACACCCGTAAATAAGTTCACTATATAGTAAAACAGAAGCAAAAACCCCACACCAAGTACTAACCCAAATATCTAAATAAGTTAAACCTTAATTATTATAGTAGTTATAATAATTATTCTTCCCACCACGGCGCTTATCCACCACCTGATTCAAAATCACCCCAGGCATATTAATCTCAATTGCTTCTAGTGCGCGCTTCGAGTTTTGTAAATCTTCAATCGTGGTTTCATTCGCCGCACAAACCAACATCACCCGGTCCGCACGCTTCGCCAAAATCAAAGAATCTGAAATTCCCTCAATCGGCGTACCATCGATTAGTACATAATCATAATGTTTTTTCACCTCAGCAAGCAACATCTCCATCTTCTTCGATTCTAGAAGCTCACTCGGATTTGGTGGCACCACACCACGCGTAATAACTTCGAGGTTTTTCACATTAGTTTTCAAGGCATATTGACGTAGTTTCTTTAAGTCCCCTTCCGCCAAAATATTTGACAGACCAAACTGATTACTTAATTCAAAAATTTCATGTTGACGCCCCAGGCGCATATCGCAGTCGATCAAAAGCACCTTCTTATTCGTCTTCGCGAAAGCCACCGCCAGGTTCGAAATAATAAAACTCTTACCTTCGTGCGCTCTCGAGCTACAAAACAGCACCGTATTCGAATTCTGATTATTTAGCGAGAAATATAAACTAGTACGAATCGTACGAAAATCTTCCGCCACCGACATCTTCGGATTATCGCGTAGTACCAATTCGGAATCCTCATTGACTTCCACAATCCCCACCTCTTCCACATTGGCAATTTCTGCTTCTTTTTCCGCGGCAATTTTTTCTTGTTCCAAGGCAATCTTCTCTTGAATCGCTTTTTCCTCCGCGATAATCTTACGTCCCACCGCCTTAATCTCCACGAATGGCCTCTCCGGAGTACCTTTAGCTTTTTCCGCTTCTTCCGCTGCCTTGGCCGCTGCTTCTTCGGCCGCTTCTTCTGCGGCAATTTTTTCCGCTTCAACCTTGAGTTCCGCTTCTTTTTCCGCTTCCTTTTGTTTCTGCTTCTCAAGTTTGCGCTGTTCCTTCTCCTCTTTCTTCAGACGTTTCGCCTCAATTTTAGCCAATTTCGCTTCCAGTTTCTTGCGTTTTTTCTTCTGTTTATCCACCTGACCAAAAATCGGCAGCTTGAAAATTTCGTCAATTTGCTCCGTCGTTTTAATCGTGCGATCGAAATAAAACAGCACTAAAATAATCCCGCCCCCAAGCACCATACCAGCCACCGCATAAATAATTTCTTGTTTTATCACATCAATATTGTATGGACCCCTCGGCTCCACCGCATGATCGAGGATATTCACGCTTGTATCATTGTAAATCTGCGAAATTTCTTCCTTAAAAATATCCGCCACCCAGTTCGCAACCTCATAACTTCGATAAGCATTCGCATCCACCACTGAAATACTAATAATCTCCGTATTTTTCAAAGAAGAAACATTAATCTTCGCACTCAGAGCCTCATAAGATTCCTTCAAGTTATTTTCTTCAATCACCCGGTCGAGCACACGATGCGATTTCACCACCTCTGTATAAGTCTCAATCAAATTCTTATTCGCGGTAATTTCACTCTGCACCGTAGTCTTCGATTTGTCCGAACTCAAAATAATCGTCGCCCGTGATTTATATTCTGGCTTTTGCACCAAAACTATATAAGCAGAACCCGCCGAAACACAAAGAATCACCATCGCAAAAAATAACAGCAGGTGTTTCCTAAAGTAAATTAACAAGTCTCTCAAGTTAATCTCTTCCATATCAAATATTATAATATGGTAAGACTCATCCGTAAATAGTCTAAATATATTTCACCACAAAACGCAAATGGTTATTTTGTAGTTTATTCTTTTTAAAAATCTATTTTTACTACTTTGAGTTATAATTAAAGTGTCATTACGCCGGACTAGCCTAAGGTTTCGACCGACCGCAAATGCCGGCATTTTTGATAGATGAAGCAATAACCCATCTTCTACCATTTGTGATAAAAAGCTCAAACACTTTACTTAACATTTAACAAATGTATGCAGTAGGATTTAACAAATTACAACAATTTATATCTGTTAATCAATCTAAAAACATAAATCAAGATTTAACAAAGTGTTAAATAAGATTTAACAAAATATAGCACACTATAACTATCCTTAATAAACAAAAAAACAACCTCGCGGTTGTCTTCATTCGAAATATTTGGTGGAGCATATGAGACTCGAACTCATGACCTCTTCAATGCCATTGAAGCGCTCTAGCCAGCTGAGCTAATGCCCCATCACCCGTTATATTATCACAAACCCAAGCTTTTCTCAAGTTATAAATTGTGTTAATATAAAAACATAATAAA
>CALHIA010000052.1 GCA_938030585.1 uncultured Candidatus Saccharibacteria bacterium
GTAGTTTTATAGTGAGTAGTAAAAAATCGTTCATAGATTACCTTAATTATGTTTATTTCTATTTTATGACTTTATCTGCGCTCTAGTAAGACTAGACATTCAATGTGTGGTGTGTGTGGGAAGAAATTATACCCGGTAACATCTGTAATTCGATAATTTTCGGCAAGACCTTCAAGATCACGTACTTGGGTGATAGGATTGCAGGATAGGTAGACAAGTTTTTCAGGAAGTTTTTGATTGATCGTGCCAATAAGTTTAGAGTCGCAACCAGAGCGCGGCGGGTCAACAATAACGGTTGAATCATGCTCGATATGATCATAAATGTCCTCAGATTTGGCGAGGATGCCAGTGATTTCGGAGTTGCCAGTACTAGATTTTACCGATTCAATATTATTTAGTAGTTCACCGTGAGCAAATTTATCAACTTCGACAAGTGTGAGATTTTTATCTCCAGCAACAGTTAATCCGATGGTGCCAACGCCGGAGTAAAGGTCAACGACTTTGTTTTGGTCTTTGATAAAATCTTTAATTTTTCGTAAAACTTTTTCATATTCTGGAAGATTGATTTGAAAAAATCCGTTTGGAGAATAAGAAAATTCGTACCCTAAGATTTTATCTGTCAGATTTTCAAAGATAGGATGGGGTTGATAATTTTTATAAAGACCACCGCTAACTTCGCCCTGACGGTTGCAACGAAGAAGAAGAGACTGATATTTTCTGGAATCTTCTTGTTTAGCATTTAACTCATTGATAATTTCCATGGCGCGATGATAAATGGCTGGATTTTCGAGTGAAGAAGTGAGGATGGGGATTTTATGATGTGAACCACGACGGTGAATAGCCGGATGAATTTTAGCGGTTTCATGATCGTAGTAAAGTGAATATTCCATCTTATTGCGATAAAAATATTCATTATCACTTGGCTCAAAGGCTATTTTTGGTGCATCTAGCTTAGAAAAAAGTTCTTCGATAATTTGTTTTTTGACTAAATTCTCGTAGCTGATATCTAGAATTTGCCAAGGTGAATTAGAAAGATAGTGTTCGTCACGCGGCAATACGCGGTGTGGATTAGGGTTTTCAATTTTCAGAGCTACGGCTTCGGTGAGATGGGATTTTTGTTTTAAAACCTGATATTCGGTGATTTTTTCTCCTGGCATGGCGTTCCACAGGAAGATTTTTTTACCATCTGAATTGGTCGCAATTCCCTGTCCGGTTGTGGCGAAATTAATAACTTCCAGTGGGGTTTCTGGGGCGATAATTGGATTTTTCTGCTTCATCTTAATATCTAGCATAAAGTAAATATAAAATTTCGCAAGTTTTTAAACATCGAAATTGATAATAAGTTGAGATTTTATATCTGGTGAGTTTGGATTTTTTATTTTTTTAATAACTTGCTTATGCTTTGAAAATTAGATTTTAATAACTTGCTTATGCTTAAGATTTTTTAATCTGAAAAATGTTGTTTTATTTAAAAATTACTTGCCAAAATGCAAAAGTTTTTCTATGTTGAGCTTGGAGGTTGTAAATGAAAATACGTATAGAAAATTTATTTATAGTAGGCTTAATTTTAATTGCGGCTG
>CALHIA010000053.1 GCA_938030585.1 uncultured Candidatus Saccharibacteria bacterium
TCCTGAGAAATATCGGTCGGGAGTTGCAACTTAGCGCGGACTTTTCCGTTCACTTGAATGATATATTCGGCAGTCTCGCTGACTAAAGCCGATTCATCGTAGGCTGGCCAAGAAATATCAGAACCAAGTGTCTCGAGCATTTCTGAGGCGAGATGTGGAGCGAATGGATAAAGCAACTTAGCGAGTGTCACTAGGTCAGCTTGGGCGGCGCCGCTTTTATAGAGATGATTAACAAATTCCATGAGGGCCGCTACTACAGTATTAAAGTTCGCACGGTTCATATCGTCGGTAGCTTTCTTGATGGTTTTATGACGGGCCATAAGATTAGCCTCGTCATCGACCTTGGCGGTAGTATTTTCAAGATAAACTAAATTAAAACAGCGATTAAGGAAGCGATAAACCCCGCCAATGGCTTTAGTACTCCAGGCAGCATCTTCATTGTAAGGGCCGATAAAGAGTTCATAGGTGCGCAAAGTATCAGCACCGTAGCCAGAATCAATCACATCGAGTGGATCAATGACGTTGCCTTTAGACTTACTCATTTTTTTGCCATCTGGCGCATTAATATAGCCATTATAGAGTAAAGTCTTAACTGGCTCTTCAAAAGGTAACAAATCTAAATCATGGAAGAACATGGCCCAGAAACGCACATAAAGTAAGTGAGCGACAGCGTGGTCGCCACCGACGTAGATATCAGTCGGAGCCCAGTATTTGACAGATTCTTGATCCCAAGCATGCTCTTTATCATGAGGGGAAGTATAACGCCAGAGATACCAAGAGGAACAAGCGTAACCATCCAGGGTATCGGTTTCACGCGTCATTTCTTCGCCGTTAATTATGACCTTCTTCCAATCTTCAGCCTTGGCGAGAGCGGAGCGACCAGAGCTATCTGGTTTATAGTCAGTAATATCTGGCAAAACTACCGGCAATTGATCTTCTGGAATGGCGTGAGGATTCCCGTCCTTATCATAGGCAATTGGAATTGGACAACCCCAGTAGCGTTGACGAGAAATTAACCAGTCGCGCATACGATAAGTAGTACGAGGGGCGGCAATCTGATCTTTTTCAAGATTCTTAGTGATTTTTGCCTTAGCTTCTTCCGATGTGAGACCGGTATAATCACCAGAGTTAATTAAAATTTCATTTTCGTCGACAACCATCTTGACTTCGAGGCCGTACTTCTCAGCAAAAGCCTGATCACGGTCATCATGAGCTGGCACCGCCATCACAGCGCCTTCACCATAACCGATTAAGACGTAGTCGGCGACGTAGATTGGCATTTTGGCACCGTTAACTGGATTAATGGCGTAGCTTCCAGTGAAGACACCGGTCTTTTCCTTATTTTCTTGGCGTTCGATTTCGGATTTTTTAATGGCATTTTTAGCATATTCTGCCACCTCGACTTTTTGGTCCTCAGTAGCAAGTTCAAGCGCAAGTGGGTGTTCTGGAGCAAGCACCAAGAAGGTGGCGCCAAAGATTGTATCAATGCGAGTAGTAAAAACCTTAATTTGATGTGCGGAATCGGCTACCTGGAAGATTACTTCGGAACCAACAGACTTACCAATCCAGTTCTTTTGCATGGTTTTGATTTTCTCTGGCCAGTCGAGGCTATCAACATCAGCGAGTAGGCGGTCAGCATAATCCGTGATTTTGAAGAACCATTGCTTCATTTTCTTCTTCTCAACTTCGGTACCACAGCGCCAACAATGACCATTTTCTACCTGTTCATTGGCAAGGACAGTTTGGTCGTTTGGACACCACCACTGATAGCTCTCTTTTTGATATGCTAAACCGTTCTTAAATAATTGCAAGAAACACCACTGGGTCCAACGATAATATTCAGGATCGGAAGTATTAATTTCACGCGACCAGTCAATGGCAAAACCGAGACGTTGAGCCTGCTTGCGGAAGTTTTCAGTATTAATGCGAGTAGCTTCTTTTGGAGAAACACCGGTCTTAATTGCATAATTTTCGGCTGGTAAACCAAAAGTATCGTAACCAAATGGACGTAGAACATTATAGCCATTCTGAGAATAAAAACGCGCTAAGGCATCAACAATCGAAAAATTACGCACATGCCCCACATGAAGACCTGCACCAGATGGGTATGGGAACATTTCGGCGAGGTATTTTTTCGGTTTGTCAGAATTCTCCTCTGCCTTATAGGTTTCCTGTTCGGCCCAAATTTTTTGCCATTTTTGTTCGATTCTTAAGGGATTATAACGTTCCATTTAGCTCCTATTTTCTATATTATAACACTTTAATTCATAGAGTATCATCCCAGTGGCCACCGAAACATTAAATGACTCTTTGCGACCCACCATGGGAATTTCAACAAAACGGTCACATAGTACCTTGAGCTCGTCGGAAATTCCCTCAACTTCCTCTCCGAGAATCAGAACAATTTTTTGCCCAATTTGTTTTTGAAAGTTTGGTGAATTTATCTGGATTAGACGTGGGTCGTTAAAATTATTTTCTAGGCCAACTAGCTGGAAGCCTTCTGCATGATAATCCTCTAAGATCTGAATGATATTATCAGTCGCCGCTAGGTTAAGATAAGCCTCAGCGCCAAGCGCGGTTTTATGGATTTTGGCGGTAATATTCTCGGCGATATGTGGCAACTCCTTCGATACGGGAAGCGGAGTAGGAGTGTAGCCAGAGAAAATAACTCTTTCCGCCCCCAGGCCCTCAGCGGTGCGCAAAATCGCCCCCACATTCAAAATCGAGCGAATATTATGCAAGATAAGATGAATTTCACGAGCCACGGCTTTACCTTTCTTTGAGTCTATTCAATATTGTTATTTTTTGCGTCAATGAATCGGCTTCAAGATATTGATTCCAAATTTCAAATAGCTCTGGGTCCTTTTCTACTAATAATTTGCCCAAATATTTTGGTTGTGGCATGTAAGCACCATTGAGGGCAAGAGACATTTCAAGCGCATTTTGCAACACATAATTTGCATGAAGATAAAAAGCTATGTTATCTCCCGTTATGATGTCTTTTTCTAATTTAGATAGGTAATCTGCGATAGAATACTTCCACATTTTTACATCTTGCTCACTATAAACCGGAACAGAGGATAAGGTCAGCTTGGCGGAATTTATAAGTTTTGTAAGTTTTTCGGAAGATTTACTTGATATAATTCTTGATGTGCCAATCATAGTCGAGACATTACGATTTAAGAGTTTTCCATATTCTGACTGAATATCTTTAAAGATGTTATCGAAACTATCTTGTTGAAATTCAACAGTAATCCCATCAATGATAGTCTCAGAACGTGAATCATTCAAAGAATCATCTATCAAAAAAATATCAACATCTGACTGTTCAGTCCAATCAGGCAACAACGCCGAGCCAAACAAAAGTATCGTATCGATATTTTGATATTGTAGTTTGATCTTTTTAATGATTTGTTCGACCCGAGTATTCATGTTTTATATTATATAGTATCAGGGGTGATTTATAAAATTTTTGATTTTCAGCTTCCGCTTATCATAAGATAGAAAACAGTTATGTTTAATGTTATAATTAAGTTTATGGATAAAATAACATTAAACTGGTTAAATGAGCTGAAAGATAATAATATCGCTGGACCGGATGTGGACCGTTCGATGGCTTAC
>CALHIA010000054.1 GCA_938030585.1 uncultured Candidatus Saccharibacteria bacterium
GACACCAGAAACGACTTATTATAATACGGATAAGTTAGTGATTGATGGTTGGCCGATCGAGAATGCGATTAAGGGCCACACTGGGGAGGTTAATATGCAAACTGTGCTAACTTATTCCTTAAATACGGGTTCGATTCAAGCTTTGAAACTTTTAGGTGGTTCGGCTTCGGAAATTACTTATCAAGGTAAGGAAAAGCTTTATGATTATTACCATAACCGCTTTAATTTGGGTAAATATACGGGGATTGAACTACCAGAGACGAAGGGGTCGATTGTGCCGCCAAATGATATTGATGCGACTGATGCTAGGTACGCGAATATGACGTTCGGGCAGAGCTTGGATCTTTCGATTATTCAAGTAGCTTCAGCTTTTTCGGCGGTGGTGAATGGCGGGGAATATTATCGTCCGACTTTGATTGCAGGGGAGATGAAGGATGGTAAGTTTGTGCGAACAGAGCTCGCAAAGGCGGACCACGATGCATTAAATAAGAATGATACGAGTAGAACAATGCGTCAAATGTTGCACACGGGACGCCTAGTTTTTCCGAATGTGAGGGGGTATGACGAAGATTACTATGTGGGTGGCAAACCGGTACGGCGCAGACTGTGAAAAATGGCAAATATAGCTTCGATGAGACGATTGGTACCTATGTGGGCTTTGGGGCGAAATCTCTAGAGGAGACGCCAGATTATGTAATTATGACCAAAGTTTGGAGTGATAACCGCAAGCTGGATGGCGGAATGGATGCGAAGCCGATTTTTGATGAGATATCGAAGTATATGATAAACTATAATAAAGTCAGGAGGTAAGGCGTGGGGAATTTAGATAATAATGCATTATATGGTTTACTGTTGTCGCTCGGTACCTTTTTGCTTTCGATGTTTTTGACGCCTTTTTACACTCACGTAGCTTATAAATATCATTTTTGGAAGAAGCAAAAAAAGACCACGGTTTCAGGTGATGGCCTGCCGATCATGACGAAGTTGCACGCGCATAAATTCAAGCGGGTTTTTCCAACGATGGCAGGAATTATCGGGGTAATTGCGGTGACTGTGGTGACACTGATTTGTAATTTTGATCGTGCCCAGACGTGGCTGCCGATTTTTGGATTCTTAGGTGGGGCGATTGTGGGTCTGATTGATGATGGGATTAATGTATTTGGTTCTGGTGAGGGGGCGGCTGGGCTACGTGCGCCAATTAAATTTGCGATGATTACCGTAGTAAGTTTAGTGCTCGGTTGGTTTTTTGCCTATAAATTAGGCTGGACGAGTATTCATATTCCATTCACGGGTGATATTGAAATTGGCGGAGTGGTGATGGTGGGGTTGTTTGCTTTTGCGGTGGTGGCGACTTCGAATGCGGTGAATATTTCGGATGGATTAGATGGGTTGGCGGGGGGTCTTGCGATGATGGCCTATGGTGCGTTTGGTACGATTGCGCTATTTCGTGGCCAAGTTTATCTATTTGCTTTTTGTATGACCGTAGTGGGATGGCTGTTCTCTTATGTTTGGTTCAATGTGCCGCCAGCACGTTTTATGATGGGCGATGTGGGGTCGTTTGCGCTAGGTGCGGGGCTTGGTGTGGTTTCAATGATGACGAACTCTTTATTACTTTTGCCGGTAATCGGATTATTATTCGTGGTGGAAGCTGGATCGTCCTTGATTCAGATGATTTCGAAGAAATTTTTTAAGCGCAAGATTTTTATTTCGGCGCCAATTCATCATCATTTGGAGGCGAGTGGCTGGGGTGAGGCCAAAATTGTGATGCGTTTTTGGGTAATTGCCGGAGTTTGTGCAATCGTAGGGGTATTTATTGCGATGGTGAGCGGAATTATTAAAAAATAAAAATTTTTGGAGTGGGATTAGATGCGACAACATAAGGCAAATTATAAAATTATCATTACGATGATAATTTTGATTGCTATCGGATTGATGATGATTGCCTTGGTAGGTCCGTCTTATGCGAAAGTGAAGGGGGAAGATACGGTGTATTGGATGGATCAGGTGAAATATCTGGTGATTACGGCGGTGCTGCTATTTTTTGAAACTAGAGTGAATTTGGTGGAAGTAGAGAATGCCAAAAAACCTAATGGGATTTGGCGAATATTGGATGCTATAGCGAAACAATTACCGATGATTTTGTTGATTGTGGGGTTATCTTTGAATTTACTACTGGCGGTGGCAGCGGGGCGTTCAACTTTGGCATATTGTCAGTTAGGGGCCTGTAGGTGGCTGAGACTCGGGCCAATTACGATTCAGGTGTCGGATTTTTTGAAATTAGGAGTGATGCTTTATCTAGCAAAGATTACCGCGGATTTTCAGGCGAGGGGTGGATTTTTGGAAGAGGCTGGCAGGACGACGGCACTCGGAATGTTGATGCAGCTTTTGATGGATTTATATGTGAGAATCAAAGGCAGAAAAGAGGGGAGGAGTACGAATTCGAAGAGCCAGGCGGGTGTTTCGGGAGGAACGGCTTTTTCTAGTCAAGTGAATTTTAGTCGTAATAGCTATGGTTTTAATCAGGGATTTAATACGGCGGGAAATTCTGCGCGAGTGAATGGACGGGGTAATAGTCTGATAAGAGGCGCAGCAAAAATTTTAGCGCGAGGCAAGGTTTCTGGCTGGGCGAGTGCGGAGATTTTGAGAGAAGGTTATAAATTTTATGCGAAATTTTTTGGTGTTTTAGGGGTTTCGTTATTTTTGATTGTGGTATCTCAGAAAGACTTGGGTTCGGCGGTACCGCTCGGGGTGATTGCGCTGACGATTTTGTTTGTGGCGGGGATTAAAATTTGGAAAATTATGATTATGTTTGCGGTAATTTTGGCGCTGGGCGTGGGGATGATTTTGTCTTCACCACATCGCCGTGAGCGCTTGTTTACTTTTACGGGTAAGGGTGATGCGACGACGGATTATCATATCGAAAACGCGCTAATTACTGTAGGGTCTGGTGGATTTCTCGGAGTGGGAATCGGGAATAACGTGCAGACGGCCGGATATTTGCCAGAGTCAATTACCGACTCGATGTTCGCGGTGGTTTCCGAAATGTGGGGATTTGTAGGGGCGGTGGCTGTGATTGGACTTTACGTACATTTATTTATGGAAATTCTGAAAGTGGCGAATACTTCGGAAAACCTCTATTTTAGATTGGTGACGATGGGGGTGTTTGCTTGGTTATTTTCACAGGTGGCGGTGAATATTAGTGCGATGATTGCATTGATTCCGCTGACTGGTATTACTTTGCCGTTACTTTCAAAAGGTGGAACGAGCCTTCTGATAACGTGTTTTGGACTCGGGCTAGTGATTAATATTTCACGGTTTACTGCGAGGACGGAAATTTCGGATGATGAGCGAAATGAGGAAATTAAAAATAATTTAAGGATGAGTAGAAGCGGTAGATTGGGAGGAAGAAGATGAAAATTTTAGTAGTAGGCGGCGGATCGGGTGGACATATTACTCCAGCGATGTCGGTGGTGCAAGAAATTTTGAAAATGAAGCCGAAGAGTAAAATTGAATTCTGGACTGATGCGAAATACTATAAGAATGTAGTGAAACTGGCGAATGAAGCGAAGTTGGCTTGGGGTGGCGAAGAAGAGACGGGTGTGAAATTATACTTACGTGTGCGTAAGGTTTTTGCGGGAAAATTTCATCGTTACCATGGTTTGAAATTGTCGGATTATTTTGATAATCACGCGAAGACCTTCTTTGATGTGGTGTTTGGTAATATTGCGGGGGCTTTCGGGTTTACTATGGGGTTTCTGCAAACTTTGTGGCGTTTTAGTCGAAAAGAAAATCGTCCGGATGTAATTTTCTTGAAAGGTGGGTTCGTAGGATTGCCAGTTGGAATTGTAGCGGGATTTTTTAAGATTCCATATTTGATTCATGAATCGGATGCAACGATGGGCCTCGCGAATCGTATTCTGAGTAAAAAAGCGAAAATTATTGCCATGGGTACGCCGGTAGAAAAAGAAGATTCACGCTATGTGTTCGTGGGGATTCCAGTGGGGAAAGAATTTGAAAAAGTGGCGGAGAGTAAAAAGAGGCGCCTAAAAAGAGAATTGGGATTCGATCCGGAGCGAAATTTGGTGGTCGTGACGGGTGGATCGCAAGGCTCGATGCATATTAACCAGGCGATTCGAGAAATTTTGCCAGAACTTTTGAAATACACGTCGGTGGGGCTGGTTTCAGGACGCAAACATTATGAAGATATGATTGATTTGAAAAAATATGAAACTTGGGAAAAGGGGAAATTAACTTCGGAGTTTCGCATGTGGAATTTTTCACCGGTGATGCATGAAATTTTGGGAGCAGGGGATATTGTGGTGTCACGCGCGGGTGCGACCACGATGGCAGAGCTAGCGAGTTTGGAGAAGCCAACAATTTTGGTGCCGTTTGAAAAATTGCCTGGCGGACATCAGGTGAAAAATGCGGAAAAATTAGCGCGTGACGAAGCGGTAGAAATGATTTTGGACCGCGACATGGAGATGGCCCCAGAAAAATTATTGAAAAAGATTTTGAATTTGCTAAAAAATAGCGAAAAACAAGCTAAGTTGGTGATGAATTTTAAGAAATATGCGAAATTAGATGCGAGTGAGTCGCTCGCAAAATTAGTACTGGGCTTGAAGAAATAAGATTGAAAAAATAGGATTTGAAAGAATTAGGGTTAAAATAAGTTTTGAAAAAATAAAAAGGCGATAAAAAGTGAGAATTAATAAGACAATTGCCTCGAAACGAGAAGAAGTGATTCTGGAGTCGACGAGGATTAAGGAAGAAAAAAGGCGAAAGCGTAAAAAAGTGATGCGTTTTGTGGGGCTAAGTACGGCGTTGGCGCTTGGTACGGCAGGCCTGACACTTGGCGCGGTGAGTCTGATTAATCGGGGCGGTGCGAAAAAAGCTGAAGTGAAACCGACGGTAGTAAACCTGACTTCGAGCGTGGAGATTGTCGATGAATCGGGGAACAAAAATTTGATTACGGATAAGATTAAGCAATACGTGGCATTACTGGAGCAGGATTTGAAGGATTTGGGGGTAAAAATGACTAAGGTGGTACTGCCGACGGATAAGACTAGGCAGTTAGATGTTTATCTCGAGGGGCGTACGGAGTATTATAAGTGTCTGATTGATCGTTCGCCAGCGGAATCGGCGGAGGATATCGAGCGGATGCAGCGTTATTTGATAGCGAATAATCTCGCACCAATCTATGTGGACGTGAGGATTGAGAGTCGCGCGTATTATAAGTAGTGCAGTGTGAGATTGAATACAAAAATTAATGAAGAGGCTTCAGGAGAAGGCCTCTTTTTTATGTGCTATTTAGACTTCTTTTTATGAGCTGTTTTTTGTGGGTGATGTGGTTTTTATGAAAGAGACGGAAATGACATAAATAGACGTTTGGTTTTATCGAAATGGAATGGGCGGATGTTCGGTTTTTGGTGGAAGATGAAAAAACGAGATGGCGAAGTTTGTTCGGTTTTTTTTGATATTGGAGATTTTTTGGATGTATTTAATTAAGTAATATATTTTGAAATAAAAATATAATGTTCGCAAACATGCGCGTTCGGTTATTATGTAATAAAAATTAAAAAAGACAAAATGTAATAAAGCCGGGAAGAGGCTAAGAAAAATAAGTAAATAACAGGGAAGCGTCAAAAAGTTTTGCACAGGTGTGGAAAACCCGACAAATAATTTGTGCAAGATTTAACAGGGGTGAGGCGTGCTCTATATATATGGTGGGGTTTGTGCAAAAAATAGAGATGGTGGTTTAATTGTGGAAAAGTCTGCGAAAAAATGTAAAAAATTATGTGAAAAAGTACTTGCAATAAGCATAAATATAATTTAGAATTAGGTCAGTGGATAAATAAAACAAAAACCACAAAAATAAAAGTACATTAAAAAATGTTTATTTGGTGTACTTTGGTATTTAATGTACCCCAAATATATATTTT
>CALHIA010000055.1 GCA_938030585.1 uncultured Candidatus Saccharibacteria bacterium
ACAGTGATGATAAGTTTGCTGGTGGGAAAGGAATCAATGTCAGTCGTGTTTTGAAGCGCTTGGATATTCCAAACACAGCGACTCAATTTATGCGATTTCCTCCTAATTTCTACTTTTGGTAGATTTTTTGTATAATATAAATATTAGCATATTTTGTCTAAGTTGTAATATTTTAGACTAAAGGAGGAGCCGTGTCAGAGGCGAATATGACAGATACAACAGAAGATAGGACCGATTTTAACGGCGAACAAGAAAACGCGACCGGTGTGTTCAGTGGTGAAGAATCTTCCCATGGATTAAAAGTCTGGTTTGAAAAAATTGGTGTGAAATTGGCCGCCTTTTTCGGTGCGATTAAACAATTTTTGAGCCGTAAAGACGGAGATGAGGAAGCAGATTCCTTCGAGGGACCAATGAAGCGTGGATTTTTCGATCGTAAATTTAATAAAGCAGAAAATGAATCTACAGAGGTCACACATGAGACTGGTACGCTTAGTAAATTTGGTGGAGCTAATTTAGTCAACAACCATTTTTCGAATTCTGAACTCGAAGCAACCCGCGCTACCGACACCGATGGCGATGGTATGATTAATAATGAGAAAACTGAAGAGACCTTAACTAGGCGCGAAGAGGCGACGGATTATCTAAAAAATACCAATTATTACATTGGTACTGCAGAATCAAAAGCGGTTACTATGCCGGAAGTATTCATTCCAGAGACTACGGAAGATTTTGTTTGGTTAATTAATAAAATGCCAAGCTCGGTGCTTTCAGTTAGTCAAAAAGAAACTCTCGGTAAGGTGATGAGTTTTGATAGTAAAAAAGTTTCTGATATCATGACACCAAAGGCGGAATTAAAATTCGTGGGCGAAGAAGACTACATGGGACCACTAACGCTTTCTGGACTCTATAAATCAGGTCAGAGCCAGTTTCCCGTAGTCGATCGCCGTGGTGAACTAAGCGGAATTTTACACGCCAAGACACTCTTCCAGCTTGATATTAAAGACACTGATCAAGCTTCGGCTTTTATGGATCGCAAAATCGTCTATCTTTCGGAAGATTATCCACTCTACGAAGCACTTTTCACCTTACTGCGTTCACACGCGCAGGCTTTTGTGGTAGTAGATGAGGCAGGGAAAATCTCTGGTTTGCTCGACGCACGCGTGCTACTAAATTCCCTCCTTGCGATTGACGATTCGGCTGATTTTACTAAGGACGAAGATTTGGCTTCAGTGGTGGAATACGCCAAGCGCTTTAAAAATTAATTAACTGAGCATGGATTTTAATGCATAGAAGATACCTTAAAAGACGACTAATAGCTGGACTAACTTTACTTAGTTTATTTTTGGTCACTGCGGCGTTAAATCCAAAATCCTATACCGCCACACCAGCCTATTCGGAACAAAAAACCGAAGATTCGAGCAAACCGCTAGCTAGTGAAGTTTTGGCTAGCCTCGAAGTAAAAGGTCGCGCGCCAAAGACCGGCTATAAACGAACAGAGTTTTACAAGAGTTGGCCAGAGATCGAGGGGTGCAATCTCAGGCAACGTATCTTGAAGCGGGATTTCGGCGAGACGGCGAAAACCGATGATAAATGCAATGTAATTTCAGGAAGTTTCTATGAACCATACACTGGGACGGAGATGAGTTTTTCGAGCCGTGAAGAGATTGGCAAAAAAATCCAGATTGATCATATCGTGGCGCTTTCGGATGCCTGGCAGAAGGGTGCGCAATATATGCCAAGCGAAGTGCGTTTTCAGATTGCCACTGATCCGCTAAATCTCGCCGCAGTAGATGGTCCAGCCAACCAACAGAAATCCGATAGTGATGCAGCAAGCTGGCTACCGAAGAATAAGAGGTTTCGTTGCCAATATGTGGCACGTCAAATTTCCGTGAAGAAAAAATACAACCTCTGGGTCACGGAAGCCGAAAAATCCGCCATGAGTAATGTACTAGGTGGGTGTCCAGAACAGAGAACTTATTAGAAAATTAAATAAATATTTTATAAGCGAGTAAAAAATGATTAGAGAAATGAAAGCAACCGACCTCAATGACATAGTAGAAATGCAATTTGAGCTACAAGAGTATTTTTCAGAAATTGATAAAACACGAGATTCTCTACCATACAAAAGTATTGAAGACGTTCGTCACTATATGCAAAAGATGATAGATGATGTCAACAATATGGATGGCAAAATTTTTGTTGCCGAAGAAAAAGATCAAATTATTGGGTTTATTCAAGGAGTAATAATTGAACATAAAAAGGGTGCCGATATTTTTTATGATTTAACACATAATCCCTCCAAAGAGGGCTGGGTTGGCCTACTATTTGTAAGGTCGGAATATAGAGGACGTAATATCGGACAAAGTCTACTTAACGAGATAAAAAAATACTTCAAATCAAAAAATTGCACCAGCATACGACTATTGGTCTTATCTGATAATAAACATGCGGTAGCTGTTTACGAAAAAAATGGTTTTAGGCGTCATGACCTAGAGATGATATTAAAGGTTTAATAAAAAATGAAGCAGGATTTTTCCTTATAGTATTTCAAAAACTTTTTATTTCACCAGATGGACGATTGCGTTCATCTATTTAACCAACTTATTTTAATGGTGTACGTCTAGCCGAGGACTACAAAGATATCTTATGCAGCACCTCATGATATAATATAGATATGAATAATCAGGCTTTCATCGACGGACAAAACCTTAAGCTTGGCACTTTCAAGACCAATCCATCCTGGAATGTTGACTTGAAGAGATTTCGTGTATATCTTAGCCAAAAGTACAACGTAAATGAGGCCTACTACTTTATTGGCGCCTATGATCCGAAGAACCAAGACCTCTACAGTGCTCTTCAAAAATTTGGGTATATTGTCATCTTTCGCGAACATGCCGAAAGCGCACTTAGCAAGAAGAAAGGTAATGTGGATACAGATATAGTATTCACGGTTATGAAGAGTTTAGCCGAAAAAGAAAAATTCGATAAGGTGGTACTCGTATCCGGTGACGGCGACTATTGGCGCATGGTCGATTATTTAATCCAAAAAGATAAATTTGAAAAATTACTAGCACCAAGCCGCAAGAATTTGTCTTCGCTCTATAAACGTCGCATGGCCGATACATTTAGGGTATATCTTGACGATCCTGCCGTAAGAAGCAAGATTGAGTTTAAGAAGAAATAGCCTGGCAATCAAAAAAGCAGGTTCGCCTTAGGTATTTCTCCGTTCGGTGCATCCCTGCGTCGTGATATGTTTACATTATATCAAATCAGGCCCAAAAAATCAATATCGCCAGTCGTTCATAATTTGTACAACAAAAAAAACTCCTTATGGAGTTATTTTTTGGTGCACCTGACTAGACTCGAACTAGCACACCCGAAGGCACTACCACCTCAAGGTAGCGTGTATACCAATTTCACCACAGGTGCATGTGTTTATTATAACATATTTTTTCGTTATGGGGAGAAAAATCTTGAAATTACTCCGATTCTATGGAGTGCGGTTTTTGAAAGTTTTCTTCACCGACCAATTAATAATATCATTAAAGCGATCTTCACCCGAGACTAGGTGCTGATCCGCCGAGAAGGCACGCACATTTTTATTCATAAAATATGGTAAGCTAGATTGATAAAGTGCAATCGATGGCACCCCGTCGAGCCAGATTTCAAGGAATTTACGGTATTTGGCGTCACGCAGTGAAATGTCAATCGTATTTCTAGCACTGAGAATCAAGTTCGAAACCGTGGCATTCTTATAATTACTCAGATTATAGCCATTTTCGGTGGCTTCAGCCGAGTGATAGTAAGGTACTACATCCGGATCGGCACCCATAGCGATTTCGTAAATCAGAATATCGTAATTGCGTGGGCGAAGGACGTTAAGAGTGAAATCCTGAGAAGTTTCGTAGGCCGCAACCTGATTTGGCACACCAAGAGATTTTAGCTGCTCACCGAGGCGGTTAGCGATTTCTTCCATGTATTTATCACCTTTAACGGTAACAATACGGAGGTCGGTGCCAAAATATTCGGGTTTATTAGCTTTGAAATTATCGAGCTTAGATTTAGCCTCAGTGACATTAGTAGTGGCGGCCTCTGGGAAAGAAAGTGTCTTGGCCTGCTGTTCAGTGATCGGGAATTTGAGTGCCTGTTCACCGTTTAATCCAGACAAGAGGTTACCATAATTCAAACCTTGACGGAGCGCTTGACGGAAGGCCTTATCTTGAA
This sequence comes from uncultured Candidatus Saccharibacteria bacterium, assembly GCA_938030585.1. Lineage (GTDB taxonomy): Bacteria > Patescibacteriota > Saccharimonadia > Saccharimonadales > Saccharimonadaceae > Nanosyncoccus. The sequence goes on from CALHIA010000055.1 coordinate 4,225, forward strand.
GCGCGGTATTGGAAGTAGAGGTTGTATTTAGGAAGGCAAAAACACCATAATTAACAGTGGTTTGTTGCTCCTTGAGACTTTTTTCATTGAGAAGCTCCGTAGTGTAACGAGACGGAAGGCTGCCAGTAGCAGTGATAGAACCCGACTTCAGTGAAGCTTTAATCGCGTCAGTGGTTAAGAAAGCATGGATAGAAAAACTATCAAGCAGGGTCTTTCCCTTGTAATAATTTTGGTTACGATTCAAATAGACTATCTTTTCGCCTTCGTTGCCGATGGTTTGGGTGGCCTTAAAGACGAACGGACCAGAGGAAATTGGCTTAGTGAATAGCTTATGCTCGTTCAACTGTTCCGGCTTCACGTCCTTCAAAATATGGGCGGGAAGGATTGGAAAATTCAAATTACTTTCAAAAAAAGCATTGGCATTTTCGAGCTTAAAAACCAGTGAGCTATCTTCGGATTGACGCACGGTAGCGCCATTTAATTTACTGCTGAAGTTCGATTTTAGAGAGGCACTCTTAATTGTATTGACCGTATAGAGTACATCTTCCGTAGTAAGGTCGTCACCATCTGACCATTTCAAATTCTGGCGCAGGCGCACCGTCCACTCATCACCAGTGGTATTACTAGTAATCGTTTCGGCCAGACCTGCACCGGTATGACCAGAGTAATCTACCTCAGCGAGACGAGCAAACATCAAACGAGAAAGAGCCTCCTCCGAGAAGGTAGTAGCAAAAAGTGGATTCATGGAGTTAATCTTGCCCAGAGTACCTTCGGTAAAATTACCACCATCAGTGTAGGTTTCCACAGCGTAGGATTCGGAATACCAAACTGATTGCACCGTGGCAAAAAGCAGAATAGCTAAGATTAAAAGCACCCATTCCAGCACAAAGAGACGGACATTTTTCACATGCGAAATATGACCGATCAAGTTCTCCTTGACGTGCTCTTTACTATTTTCGCTGATTTTGCGACCAAAGAGCGTAATTTTTTTGGAAATTTTTTGACTACGTTTTTTGAGGGTCTTATTCATAATTTAACTGATGGTAGGTAGCAAAAGCATACCTAAGATTGAGGCGACGAACATCACAACCAACACCACAGTGGCATTAAAGAGGGATTTTTCGAGACCTCGACGGGTGGTGTATAATTCACCACTTGCACCAAAGCCCGCACCGAGAGAGGCGCCGCGTTGTTGCAATAAAATAAGGAGCATGGCGAGAACGGCCGAGATAAGACTTACACTTTCGAGGATACTTCCAATATTCATAATTTAATTATAGTCTGGAATGACGAAATTAACAAGACTTGTCAGGACACTCATCAGTAACCATGACCAGACTAGCTGAATACCGGAGATAGAAATATGTGGAACCAAGTGTACGACCAACCACAACATTGCAATGTTGAGCACTAGGTTAAAAATTCCCATGGTGAGTAAAATCAGAGGTAGTGCAAAAATAGTTAAAATTGGTTTCACAATAGTCTGAACCACAGAAAGGACGAGGCCAGCGGTGACGAAGACCCCAAAAGTATCGACTTCCCGATCGACACGACCAAAAAGTTTGACACAAATCCACATCAAGAACGAGGATACGATCCAGCGCAGGATGAAAAATTTAATTTGCTTTTTTATCATAAGCCTATTGTAGCACGATTTTATATGATTTTATTTAAACATGCGCTTATTGCGGAGCTGACGATGAAAAGTAATAGCAAAACGATGCGCCTCTTCATCGATCCGTGCGATAAGTTTGGCGAGATGCGATTCATTAGAAAACATCTGACTAGAGAAGCTAATAATTTCCTGATTGACGTGCGGAATAATTAGATTAACATCAGCATTTCTAGTGTGGTCACCGGATTTATTACGTCCGATCGCAGGAATTTTAGCCTCAATCAACAGGGGTAAAACTGCCCGAAGTTGCAAATCAGAGCCATCCAAGATAATCAAATCAGGATATTCCCATTCCTGATGTTTGAGACGACGTGTCACCACTTCGCGCATGCTGGCGGTGTCATCATTCTTGCTACTACGGATTTTAAATTTACGATAATCGGCACGACTAGCCACCCCATTTTTGAAAACTACCATACTAGCCACGGTATCGGAACCTGAAATATGCGAAATGTCATAGCCCTCAATGCGACGTGGCACAGATTCAAGATTAAGGAGTTTTTGAAGCTGCAATAACGCCTGGTCAGAGGACAAATCAAGAAATTCCTTGTCGGAAAAAATAATTTTACGCTTCAAGCCTTTCAGGCCAAAATATTCATCGCGGAGTTTGGCCGCCATTTCGAACTCACCAAGCGAGGCGTGACGGTGCATGTCGCGCTCAATTTCTTTTAATAAATTATCTCGGTCGCCATTCAGATAGCGGATGAGGCGACGAAGCTCAGTTTTATAAGCTTTTTCGGTGGTTTTACCAATCTCAATACCTGGCGTGAGGCCGAGATCAGTATCGAGAGTTTTCTTACCATTATAAGGTTTATCGTAGTAAGGGAAAATTTTACGAAGCACCCTTAGGGCCTTAATGATCGTAGTTTTGGCGTAGAAGGGACCGATATAGGTGGCCTTATCGTCGAGGGGATTTCTCGTAATCGAAACATCCGGCACCGGCTGATCCATATTAATCCGGACGTAACTGACAGTTTTGTCATCGCGCAGTAAGATATTCCACTTCGGCATATAGCGCTTAATCATTTCCGACTCAAGAAAAAGCGCATCCATCTCGGTATCAACGATCAGCCAATCCGTATCGTGAATTTCCGCCACTAAGGCTTCAGTTTTGGGATCTTTTTCGGTATTTTGGAAA